>NZ_JBFAJO010000035.1:0-99878 GCF_040655255.1 Kitasatospora sp. NPDC050463 | reverse complement strand
GATCACCACGTCGTCCTCGCCGTAGCCGGCCGAGATCAGCAGCAGCGTCCGCACCCCGGCGAAGGCGTCCGCCAGCGTCTGCGGCCGGTCGAAGTCCACCGTCCGGACGGGGGCGCCGAGCGCCGGGGCCCGCTCCGGGGTGCGGCTGCCGATCAGCACCCCGTCGAGCCCACCGGGCAGGGCGGCCAGCCGCTCCAGCACCAGGGAGCCGAGTCCGCCGTTGACACCGGTGACGAGAAGCACCACTACCTCCAAGGTCGATTCCGGGCCCGCGGCTCTCCGCGCTGCCCGGTGACCATCCTCGGTACCCTGGGCGCTCGGCGTAAGGAGGCACTTCGATGTCAGTGGGGCACACCGCGGTAACCACCCCCCGGCCGGTGGTCTGGTGCGAGGACGGCGTGGACTGCGGGATCCGCGGACTGCTGGACCGGCTCGGTGACAAGTGGTCGGTCCTGGTGGTGGTCGAACTCGCCCAGGGCGTCCGGCGGTTCCGCGAACTCCAGCGCGCCGTGCCGGGCATCTCGCAACGGATGCTGACGCTCACCGTGCGCCGGCTGGAGCGCGACGGCCTGGTGTCGCGGACCGTCCACCCGACCGTCCCGCCGCAGGTGGACTACGAGCTGACCGCGATCGGCCACAGCCTGACCCATCTGATCCGGGCGATGGCGGACTGGTCCTACGACCACCACGACGCGATCCTGGACTCCCGGCGGGGCTGGGACGCCGCCAACCCGGACTCCGAGATCCGCTAGACGATCAAGTCCTGTTTCGGGGCGGGGAGTCGCCGACGTGACGATTCGCCACGAGGGGACTGCCTCCCGCGTTCGGATCAGCAGATCAGCGGACTGAGGTTTCGGCGGTGACGCGGGCCCGGGCCCGTTCGATCTCGTTGATGTGGGCTTCCGTCCATTGCCGGAGCGCGGTGATGGGCCCGGCAAGGCTCTGGCCGAGCCCGGTCAGGTCGTACTCGACCTGGGGCGGGATGGTCGGGTACACCGTGCGGGTGAGGAAGCCGTCGGCTTCGAGGCTGCGCAGAGTCTGGGTGAGCATCTTCTGTGAGATGCCCTCGATGCGTCGGCTCAACTCGGTGTAGCGCATCGTGCCTTCGAGGAGGGCGTCTACGACCAGGATCGTCCACTTGCCGGCGATGTGGTCGAGGACCTGGCGCGTCGGGCACTTCGCGGAGTAGGCGTCGGCCGGCAGTCCGGAGGAGTCCACCACGGTCTTCATGAGTGGAGAGTAACGCACAAAAAGGTGCCCTCTTTCTACTGGGGAGAGACTCTCCGATAGTGAGTGTCATGAAGAACCAGACACTCTCCGTCGCGGACGCGATCCGTACCCGCCGCACCGTGCGCCACTACCGGCCCGATCCGATTCCCGAGGCTGACCTGTCCTCGCTGCTTGAGCTCGCCGTCGAAGCGCCTACCAGTTGGAACCTCCAGGACCGGTCGATCGTCGTCGTGGCCGGTGACGAGGGGCGTGCAGGACTCGCCTGGGCCACCGGCGGACAGCCGCAGCCGCAGGAAGCCCCCGTCGTGCTGGTCTTCGTCGCGGAGCCGCAGTCCTGGCGTGACGACCACAGCGATGTCTACGACCGGGCCCGGCGCGACGGAGCATGGAACGACGACTTCATCGCCATGTTCTCCGCGGCATCGACGGCGTTCCAGGAAGACCTCGACAAGCGAGGCCTGCTCCGCGAGTACGCGGTCAAGGACGCGATGATCGCGGCCTCGTTCGTCATGCTCGCCGCGACCGAGATGGGCCTGGCAACGTCGCCGATGAACGGCTGGGACGAGGACAAGGTGAAGAAGGTGATCGGGATCGAGGACCGGGACGACCTGGTCATCGCACTGCTCGTGTCCGTCGGCTACCCGGCGGAGGAACGGCGCCATCCTGGCCGGCGTCCCCTGGAGCACAACGTCTTCTACGAACGGCACACTGCACGACGGGGCACCGCACACCAGGAATAGAGGCCTGCCTGGCCGTCGCGCCACCTACCCCGGCGATCCGGGTACAACAAGCGGCTACGGGCCGCCGCTCACCGGGGGGCGCCCTCGTCCCGAGGCCCGGTCCTTGGGGCGTCCGGGGGGACGGGTGGTGCTCCTTCGGGCGGACGGGGGGCGGGCGGACGGGCCGGACGCCGGCGCCACGCGGCGGACGAGGCCGTGCTCCGGCGGGCCGCCCGAACCGGCGCGGAGCGAGAGATGGGTAGTCCCCCGCATTGTTCCCCGCACCGTTGCCGAGGTCCGCTTGACCATCGGCCCGGAGCACCACAGGAGCCGCAGCGGCCACCGGGGCGCCGACGGGCATCGCGCCCGGTGCGACCGTCCCGTCACGCCGAGCTCCGCGACTGCTCCCCGCACAAGGCTTCACGACGAGCAAGGCCAGGTGAACGGCATGGACGACGCCCACACGCCGGTGAGATCGGTGCGACGACCCGCGATGTACCTGCGGTGCCACCCGTACGACGCGCGCGAGGCGGAGTACGTGCGCTCCGCCATGGAGATGCTGGCCGTCCGGCTGGGACTGCCCCTGCCGGACGTCTACGCCGACCACGGCCGGTCCGCCAGGGGCCCGCTGCCCGCCCTGAAGAACCTGCTGACGGCGGCCGAGCACGGGTGGACGGACCTCGTCCTGGTTCCCGGACCGTTCGTGTTCTCGCTCGACGACCGCGCCGCCGCGGCGACGGTCGCCCGGCTGGCGCGGGCAGGCTGCGAGGTCGTCGAGACCCCGGGCCGCATCGTGCGGCCCGGGGACAGGTTCCTCGACGGCGTCCCGGCCGGCCTGCCCGGTTAGGTCCTGCCCGGTTTGGTCCTGGCCGGGCCGGAGCCGTGCGCCGGCGGTGGGCGGGCGCCTCGGAGGCCGCTGACCATCGCGCCGGGCCCGCCCGCTCGGGGCAGAGGCATCATAGGGACATGCCCGCCCAGACCGGATACGCCGTCCGCCACGACCGTCCCCAGGCGGCGCGGCGATGAGCCGGCCTCAGCCGCCGACCGCCCACGGCGCCGGATTCGCGCTCGTGGGCCGCGACCAGGAACTCGCGCGGGCACGCGACGCGCTGTCCCACCCGCCGGCCGTGCTGGTCGTCGAGGGCGAGGCCGGCATCGGCAAGTCACGCCTGGTGGCCGAGGCCGTCGCGGCCCAGGCCGGGCCGGAGGGGGCCGTCCTCAGCGGCCTCTGCCACCCGCTGCGCGAACCCCTGCCGTTCGGCCCGGTGCTCGACGCGCTGCGGGACGCCGCCGACCGGCTGCCCCCGCCCGAGAACCTCCCGCCCAGCACCGGGGCGCTCCGCTGGGTGCTGCCCGATCTCGCACCGTCCCTGCCCCCCGCGCCGTCCGGTGGCGAGGGCCTGCTCTCCCGGCGCCATCTGCTGGTCCAGGGCCTGCGCGCGCTGCTCGGGGCACTCGGCGACGCGATCCTGGTGATCGAGGACCTGCACTGGGCCGACGACGCGACGCGCGACCTGCTGCTCCAGCTGGCCCGCGACATGCCGCCGCGGCTCGCCCTGGCGGTCACCTACCGCGCCGAGGACATGCCGCCCGACGCCCCGGCGTTCGGCGCGGCCTACCGGCGCCCGACCGGCGTGGCCGGCGCGCTGATCCGGCTGGGCCCGCTGACCGAGCCGGACGTCCACGAGCTGGCCCGTGCCGCGCTCGGCCCGCGCGCGACGTCCGACCTCGCCCGGGTGCTCTTCGACCGCAGCCAGGGGCTGCCCCTGACCGCCGAGGAGGATCTGCTCGCCATCGCCGAACGGCCCCGGGCCGGGGCCCGGACCGGTAGCCGTCCGAGCGGTACCGGCCCGAGCGCCGACCAGAGTGCCGACCTGGCCGCCGCACTGGCCCGGCGCGAGGTGCCGCAGGGGCTGCGGGACGCCGTCACCGAACGGCTCGCCCGCCTCAGCGCCGACGGCGACGCCGTCGTCGCGGCCGCCGCCGTCCTCGCCGTCCCCGCGGACGAGGACCTGCTGACCGCCGTCGCCGGGCTGGACGCCACCGCCGGCGCGAACGGGCTGACGGAGGCCCTGCGTGCGGCCGTCCTCCACGAGAGCGCCCCCGACCGCTACGCCTTCCGCCACGTGCTGGCCCAGCAGGTGGCCTATCAGCGCGTTCCCGGTCCGCGGCGCCGGATCCTGCACCGCAGGGCGGTCGAGGACCTGGACACCCGCGTCCCCCGGCCGCTGGTCCAGATCGCCCACCACACGCTGGCCATGGGCGATCGCCGGGCCTGGCAGGACCTCGCCCAGGCCGCCGCCGACCAGGCCGTGGCCCTCGGCGACCCGGGCAGCGCACGGACGATGCTGCGGGGCCTCCTCGACGAACCGGGCCTCGACGCGCAGCGGCGCGGCCGGGCCGCACTGGCCCTGGCCCGGATCGCGGCCGACGACGTCGATCCGGCGGCCAGCATCCAGGTCCTGAGCGGCATGATCGCCGACCCCCGGCTGCCGGTCGCCGACCGCGGCGAGATCCGCCTCGCGCTGGGTTTCCTCACCGCCGTCCACAGCGGCAACCGGGCCGGGTTCGACCGGATCCGCGAAGCCCTGGACGAGTTGGAGGAGCGCCCCGCCCGGGCGGCCCGGGCCATGGTGGCGATCGCCATGGACGAACGCGACGGCGCCGGCCGGCACGCGGCGGCCTGGCTGTCGCGGGCGGACAGCCTGCTGGCGACCAATCCGGACGAGGACGTGGCCGCGGCGGTACGGGCCACCTCCCTCACCTTCCTCGCCCGGGACGGCGACCCGGCGGTGTGGGACCGGCTGGACGAACTGCCCCGGTCCTCCGAACGCCCCGAGGTCATGCGGCAGACCACCCGCGCGCTGTACAACACGGGTGAGATCGCCATCGAGCTCGGCTACGACCGTCGGGCCTCCCACCTGCTGGCGGAGAGCCGGCGGCTGGCCCGGCAGGCGGCCATCCCGTACCTGGAGTGCTACAGCCGCCTCGCGCTGATCCGGCTGGACCTGCTGGCCGGCCGCTGGCAGGGGCTGGAGCAGCGCTTCGACACCCTGGGCGCGGAGTTCGACGACCTGGCGATGGCCGGGGCCGAACGCTCCCTCCTGTTCGGCCGCCTGGCCGCGGCCCGCGGCCGACTGGCCCTGGCCCGGGAGGAGTTCGAGATCGCCGGCCGGTACGGCCAGCGGGAGTCCCAGGTCACCGCCGCCCTGCGCGCGGCGGCCGGGCTCGCGGGTCTGCAACTGCTGGAGGGCGACGCCGTCGCGGCCGCCGCCACGGTCGGCCCCGCCCTCACCACCGCGCGCCAGGCCGACGCCTGGGCCCGTACCGCCGAACTGCTGCCGGTCGCCGTCGAGGCGCTCCTCGCCACCGGCGGCCACGCCCTGGCGGGCGCCGTCACCGAGGAGGCCGCGGTCGCCCTCACCGGCCGGGACGCGCCCGCCGTGTCGGCGGCCCTCGACCTCGCCCGGGGCCTGCTGCTGACCGCCGCCGGGGAGCCCGGCGCCGGTCAGGCGTTCACCCGGGCCCGGGACCAGTGGCACGACATCGGCCGGCCGTACGAGGCGGCACGCGCCGACGAGCGGATCGCCGCCGCGCTCGCCCCGCACGACCGCGCCCGGGCCACCGAGCGGATCGCCGCCGCGGAGCAGGTCTACCTCGCCGTGGCGGCGACCTCCGACATCGCCCGCTGCCAGAAGCTCCGCCGCGACCTGGACCTCGGCAACACCGGCTCGCCCGGGCGCCGCGGCTACGGCAAGCGCCTGTCACCGCGCGAGCGGCAGGTCGCCGAACTCCTCGCGCAGGGCGCCGGCAACCAGGACATCGCGCAGGCCCTGTTCCTCTCCCCCCGGACCGTCGAGCACCACGTGGCGAACGTGCTCCACAAGCTGGGTACGAGCCGTGCCGAGACGGCGCGGGCGCTCGCCAAGGCGGAGGCCGGGAACGGCGCGGCGGACGGGACCCCGGTCTGACCCGCGGCCGTCCGGCCGACGGCGCGCGACAGCGGCGGACGGCGGGAAGGGCGGCGCGGGCGACGGCGGGAAGGGCGGCGGCCGACCGCGTCGGCGGGCCTGCGCGCGGGCCGCCCCGCGGCCCCGGCTCGTCCCGTTCGCGGGCGGTTCACCCAGCATTCGCGCACGTCGATAGGTAGTCCCCCGCATTGATCCGGCCGGTCCGAGCCGGTTCGCTGGAGTTGCCGGCGGGAAGGCCGCCGCGCCCCCCGACCAGGAAGGCTCCGACGACATGAGTGCACGTCACCACTCGCTGAACCCGCCCACCGCGTTGTCGGGCGACCCGGAGCAGGCCCGTGCCACGGTGAGGATCTCTCCCTCCCCCCGCAAGGCCGCCCACCACCCGCTCGCCCTGGTGCGGCTGGCCAGGTTGAGCCGTCCCGGCTCGGCCTGACCCTCCGCCTCGACGGACCGGACCCTCGGCCTCGACGGACCGGCGGGACGGCCTCCCGCCTCCGCGCCCGAGCCGGTGGCCCGCCTCGCTCGCCGCCGCCGGAACGACGCCCGGCCTCCGGCCGCGCACGGTGTGCACGGCCGGAGGCCGGGTCGGGGCCGGGCGGACGAGCCGTGCCCGAGCGGGCAGGCCGTTCCCCGCCGGACGGATCAGCAGGTCACCGGCACGGAGAGGGTGGCGGTCGACGGCGGCCAGCCCCACTCGGCGGCCTCGATCGTGGCCTCGACGGTGGAACCGCAGGGGGCGACACCGGAGATCCTGCCCACCTCGGTCGCGTAGCGCTGGACGACGGTGGTCGGGTTCTCGGCGCCGAGGCCGGGGCCGCCGACCACCGAGGCGGTGAACCGGAAGGAGACCGCCCGCGGCGTCCACGTGAAGCTGGTCGGGGTGGCCGTTCCGGTGAACGTGACCTGGTCGCCGTAGACGACGGCGCAGAGTTCGTTCACCACGACGCCACGGTAGCTGCTGGCGCAGGTCCTCGTGACAGCGGCGGACGCGGCCTCGTCGGTGGTCTGGGCGGAGGCCTGGGCGACGCCGGCGACGGTCAGGAGGGTGCTGCCGGCCACAATGGCGAGGAGCCGATTCATCGGATGCTTCCCGTTCGTAGGTGTGGATGAGTGAAGCCATGTGACATTTCACGCTTCACACCGCACATACTGCCATGGATTCGACCGGAACATTTGATTCCAACCTTCATTTCAAAGCCAGAATCTAATTTCGGCCTTCATCTGT
This sequence comes from Kitasatospora sp. NPDC050463, assembly GCF_040655255.1. NCBI lineage: Bacteria > Bacillati > Actinomycetota > Actinomycetes > Kitasatosporales > Streptomycetaceae > Kitasatospora > Kitasatospora sp. NPDC050463. The sequence goes on along the minus strand of NZ_JBFAJO010000035.1, from coordinate 92,733 downwards.
CCGAATCTCGCCGCTCCGACGTCTTCGTGTGGTGCCCCGTTTCCCCCCGCGCTGATATCGGCACACCAGCCGGCCATCCTTGCCCGCACCCTCCCCACCGCGCCCTCCCCGCCGCGCCCGCCCCACCGCGAGGACCACCGACGCGGGCCGTCAGCGGGCCGTCAGCGGGCCGTCAGCGGGCGAAGCCCATCTCCGGGAAGCGCGGCGACGGCCCGTCCAGCAGGTGGTCGTCGTGCCCGCGCAGCCACCGGTCGAAGAACGAGGCGACGTACGCCCGGGTGGCGAGCACGGCCCGCTCCGGCCGGACGTCGCCGACGTCCGCCCGCAGCACATCGCCCGCCACCGCGCCCTGCCGGGCGAGCTGCGGCAGCAGCGACTGCGCGTCGGTGTACGAGCCGTGCCGGGAGCCGGCCAGCGTGACATCGGCGTGCCAGCCCCGGCTGTGCCGCCACAGGGCGTCCCAGCCGGGCTGCTGGTGGTAATCGCCGGAGTCCGCGCTGTCGGTGCCCATCAGCAGGAACGGGCGGTCCAGGCCGTCCTCGGCGACGCTGCCGAGGAAGACGCCCTCGCCGGTGGGCCCGGGGAAGTGCAGCTGGCCGTCCAGGTTGACGCCGGCGGTGATGCGCGGGTCGTCGTGCATGGTCTGGACGGCGGTGAAGCCCCCCGCCGAGTGACCGGCCATGCCGATCCGGGTCAGGTCCAGCGAGCTCCCGAGGCCGGCCGGGAGCCGCCCGTCGGTGCGCAGCGCGCCGAGTTCGTCCAGGACGAAGCGGGTGTCGTCGACCCGGGTCCGCATGGCCTTGCGCAGCAGCGCGCCGATGTCCAGGTCGGGCGTGCCGAGCATGGCCGGGAAGACGGAGGTGGCCAGGCTGCCGTCCGGGAAGGCCACCTCGGACGCGTCGTAGGTGTGGTCGACGGTGACCACCACGTAGCCGCGCGAGGCGAGGTCCTCGACCAGGCCGGTGCCCCAGGCGCGGGGGTCGCCGAGCCCGGCCGAGTAGAGCACCACCGGGCGCGGGCGGCCGCCCGGCAGGGCGGGTGCGTCCTGACGGGCGTGGGTGCGGACCGCCGACCAGTCCGTCCGGTCGCTCAGCGTGCGGTAGTTGAAGACCCCGGCGCCGTCCGCGCTGCCGAAGTGCTCGGCGGCGGCGGGCTCCATGTAGCGGGCCCGCTCGTCGCCGACCGCGGGCCGGGCGGTCGGGTACCAGAGGCTGATCATCAGCTCGCGGGCCCGGCCGGGCCGCCACGGGTCCTGCCGCCCGGTGTGGACGAGGTGCAGCGAGGTGGTGCCGACAGGGTAGGGCCCGGTGGGCTGCGGCAGCCAGGCCTGCGCCCGGCGCTCCGCCACGGCCGGGGCCGCCACCGCCGCGGCCGGCGCGACCGCCGTACCGAGCACCGCCGTGGCCGCCAGCAGTGCGGCGATCCCCGTCCGCACGCCCTGCCCGTGTCCCCGCTTGCGCATGACTCCCCCAGCTCCTCACCGTCGACGCCGCCGTCCACCGGCCGGCCCGTACCGTGACCGTACGGGCCGGGGCGGTGCACGAACGTCATACCGCGGTGCCAACTGCGGTCGTACTACTGCGGTATGACACGCCGGGGAGGGTGGCTAGCGATCACCCGACCGGTGGCGCCTGAGCTCGTTCCGGGCCAACGAGCGCTTGTGCACCTCGTCCGGTCCGTCGGCCAGGCGCAGCGTGCGGTTGCCGGCCCAGAGCTGGGCGAGCGGGGTGTCCTGGCTGACGCCGGCCGCGCCGTGGGCCTGGACGGCCTTGTCGAGGATCCATTCGACGGTGCGCGGGGTGGCGATCTTGATGGCCTGGATCTCGGTGTGCGCGCCGCGATTGCCGACGGTGTCCATCAGCCAGGCGGTCTTGAGTACCAGCAGCCTCAACTGCTCGATCCTGACCCGGGATTCGGCGATCCAGTCCTGCACCACGCCCTGCTCGGCGAGCGGGCGCCCGAAGGCCACCCGGTCCAGGGTCCGGCGGCACATCAGCTCGACGGCACGCTCGGCGATGCCGATGGCCCGCATGCAGTGGTGGATCCGGCCGGGCCCGAGGCGGGCCTGGGCGATGGCGAAACCGGAGCCCTCGGTGCCGATCAGGTGGCCGGCCGGGACGCGGACGCCGTCGAAGTGGACCTCGGCGTGGCCGCCGTGGTCGGCGTCGTCGTAGCCGAAGACCTTCATGCCCCGCCGGACGGTGACCCCGGGGGTGTCGCGCGGGACGAGGATCATGCTCTGCCGGCGGTGCGGTTCGGCGTCGGGGTCGGTCTTGCCCATCACGATGAAGATCCGGCACTGCGGGTTCATCGCACCGGTGATGTACCACTTGCGGCCGGTGACGACGTACTCGTCGCCGTCACGCTCGATCCGGGTGGCGATGTTGGTGGCGTCCGAGGAGGCGACGTCGGGCTCGGTCATCGCGAAGGCGGAGCGGATCTCGCCGTTCAGCAGGGGCCCCAGCCACTGCTCGCGCTGCTCGGCGGAGCCGAACTGGGCGAGCAGCTCCATGTTGCCGGTGTCCGGGGCGGCGCAGTTGAGGGCGGGCGGCGCGAGCTGGGGGCTGCGCCCGGTGATCTCGGCGAGCGGCGCGTACTGCAGGTTGGTCAGGCCGGCGCCGCCCTCCCCCGGCAGGCTCTGCCGGGCCGGCAGGAAGAGGTTCCACAGGCCCTGCTTGCGGGCCTCGGCCTGGAGCTCGGCGACGATCGGCGGGACGCTCCAGGCGACCCGGTCGGGGTCGGCCAGCTGGGCGTCCAGGACGGGCTCGGCCGGGTGGACGTGCTCGTCCATGAAGGCCAGCAGCCGCTGGCGCAGTTCTTCGGTCCGGGCGTCGTAGGCGAAGTCCATCAGTGGTCCTTGAGGGTGGTGAGGCCGTGTTCGGCGAGCACGGGTGCGATCTCGCCGGCCCGCTCGAAGCCGGCGCCGAGAGTGCGGCCCTGCCGGAAGCGGAAGTGGATGCCCTCGGCGACGACGGCGAGCTTGAACGAGGCGAAGGCCACGTACCAGTCGAGGTCGGCGGCCTCGCGCCCGGTGAGTTCGGCGTACCGGGCGACGAGCTCGCCGGCGGCGGGGAAGCCGGGGGCGGTGGCCGCGGAGGGGATGATCCCGCCGCCGACACCGGCGAGTTCGGTGTACATCACCAGCAGGCCGACGTCGGTGAGCGGGTCGCCGAGGGTGGACATCTCCCAGTCGAGGACGGCGGTGATGGCGTCGTGCTCGTCGACGAGCACGTTGTCCAGCCGGTAGTCGCCGTGGACGAGCGCGGGCGCCGGGGAGACGGGCAGCCGCGCGGCGAGCAGCCCGTGCAGCCGGTCGACGCCGGGCAGGTCGCGGCTGCGGGAGGCGGCGAGCTGGGTGGACCAGCGCCGCAGCTGGCGTTCCAGGTAGCCCTCCGGGCGGCCGAAGTCGGCGAGGCCGACGGCGGCCGGGTCGATCCGGTGCAGGGCGGCGAGGGTGTCGACCAGTTGGCCGCCGAGCGCGTGGACGCGGTGCTCGCCGAGGGCGGCGAGGGGGCCGGCGTCGCGGTGCGCGGTGCCGGGGACGTACTCCATCAGGTACCACGGCGCGCCGAGCACGTCCGTACCGGCGTCGAGCAGCAGGGTCGCGGGGACGGGCACGCCGGTGCCCCGCAGGGCGGTCATCACCCGGTGCTCGCGGCCCATGTCGTGGGCGGTGGCCAGGACGTGCCCGAGCGGCGGGCGGCGCAGCACCCAGCGGGAGGTGCCGTCGGTCAGTACATAGGTGAGGTTGGAGCGGCCGCCCTCGATCAGCTCGGCCCGCAGCGCGCCCCGGACGGCACCGGGCAGCTCGCGGTCCAGGTGTGCGCGGAGCCGGTCGAGGTCCAGGCCGGGTGGGTCGGCGGGGGTGTCGGGCATGGGCTCACTCTCCTGGTCGGCGATCCTGACTAAGCGCTTGCTTAGCATTCAGCCGGGGACTGTGCGCTGTCAATGCCGCCGTACCGCCACAATGTCGCCATGAGGTTGATCCACACCCTGGCCGGCGTACTGCTGCTGCTCCTGACCGTCGCCAGCGTCCTGCGCACGCTGGTCGTCCCGCGCGGACTGTACTCGTCGCTGGTCCACCGGCTCTGGCGGGTCCTGCGGACGCTGCTGCGGTGGTCGGCCGCCCCGTTCGACACCTACCGTGCGCAGGACCGGGCGCAGACCTGGCTGGCGCCGCTGATCCTGGTCGGCATGCTCGGGGTGTGGCTCGGCAGCATGCTGCTCGCGTACACCCTGCTCCTGCACGGCACCTCACAGCTGAACTGGGCGGTCTCGTTCCGGGAGGCCGGCTCCAGCCTGTTCACCCTCGGCTTCGCCAGCGGGGACCGGCTCCACCTGTCGGTGATCGACTTCATGGCCGCCGCCAGCGGCCCGCTGGTGATCGCCCTGCAGATCGCCTACCTGCCCACCCTGTACAGCGCCTACAACCGGCGCGAGGTGGAGGTGACGCTCCTCCAGTCCCGGGCCGGCGAACCCGCCTGGGGCCCGGAGCTGCTGGCCCGGCAGTCCCTGGTGGACACCGAGACCGCGCTCCCCCAGCTCTACCGCGACTGGGAACGGCTCGCCGCCGACATCGGTGAGAGCCACTCCAACTACCCCGTGCTGCTCTCCTTCCGCTCCCCGCAGCCGAACCGCAGCTGGGTGGTGGGCCTGATCGCCGTCATGGACGCCGCCGCCATCCACCTGGCGATCAACCCGCGCTCGGCCCCGCCCGAGGCCCGCCTCGTCCTGCGCGCCGGCTTCACCGCCCTGCGCGACGTCGCCCGCTCGCTGCGCGTCGAGTTCGACTCCGACCCGGACCCGAAGAACCCGATCCGCCTCAGCTACACGGAGTTCGACGCGGCGGTCGCGATGATCACCGCCGCCGGCTTCCCCCGCGAACGCGCCGCCGCCGACGCCTGGCCCCACTTCCACGGCTGGCGCGTCAACTACGAGGCCCTGGCCTACGAACTGGCCCGCCGCAGCGACGCCGTCCCCGCCCTGTGGACCGGCCCGCGCGACTTCCACGCCCCGCCCATCCCCCCGGCCCGCCCGGCCGACCGCCGACCGGAGACGGCGGGGTAGGGCCGGTGGGGCCGTCTCACGGCAACAGCGCGCGGGCTCAGAGCTCGACCGGGCCGCCTTCGGCCAGGGAGCGCTCGGCGGCGGCCAGGATCTCCACCACGCGCAGGCCGAACGCCGCGCCGCAGGGGTGGGGCTCGCCGGTGCGCGCCGAGTCGCGCAGGGCGTCCAGGGCGCGGTGGAGCGCGGCGAGCGGGCCCTCGCCGCGCTCGGGGAGGTGGACGACACCGGACTCGCCGCGCAGCTCCATGCCCGTGCCACCGCCGGCGAGCGGCGTGGTCAGGCTGAGCGCGAGGGTGCTGGACGCGCCGCCGGCATGCCGCAGGACGAGGTGGACGGTGTCCCGTGGGCCCGCCACCGCGGTCACCTGGACGGCGTCGCCCAGCACCGGGAGCAGCACCGAGAGCGCGTGCGGGCCGACGTCCCAGAGCGCGCCCTTCTCCTGCCGCCAGGGCGAGGCCGCGTACGGGCTGGTGCTGTCGGCGGCGAAGACGGAACCGAGCCAGTCGGAGCGGCCGGTGAACCAGCCGCCGGTGGCGGCTTGCTTCTCGATCCAGGGCAGCTGGTCGCCGCCGAAGCGGACGGTGAAGAAGACCACCGAGGCGACGCCGTGGGCCTGCGTGGCGTGGACGACGCGCCGGGCGTCGGGGACGGTCAGTGCGACCGGCTTGTCCAGCAGCAGGTGGCAGCCGGCCTCGGCGGCGCGCACCGCGAGGTCCGCCTGGACCGTCGGCGGCAGCGCGATGGACACGGCGTCCACCTCGGCGAGCAGCCGGTCGAGGTCCTGGTAGCCGGGCACACCGTGCGCCTCGCCGAGTGCGGCGGCCACCTCGGGCCGGCGGCCCCAGACACCCGCGAACTCGAAGTCGGGGTGCTCCGCCAGTACGGGCGCGTGCACCCGCTCCGCCCAGGGGCCGGTGCCCAGCAGTCCGATCCGCATGCTCTCTCTTCTTCCTTGCTCGTGGCTGCCCGGCACCGACGCGCGGTGCAGGGCAGTGCTGCTCTACACCGCTCAGTGCTGTACGCGGGCCAGGGTGAACCCGTCGTAGCCCTTGCTGCCGACCGTCTGTACGGAGGTCGCGGACACCCGGGGCTCGGCGGCGATCAGGTCGTGCAGCCGGCGGGTGGCGACGACCGCCGGGTCGGTGCTGTCCGGATCGGCGACGGCGCCGCCGCGCACCACGTTGTCGACCACGATCAGCGAGCCCGGTGCGGTGAGCTCCAGCGCCCGGGCGAAGTACTCGGGGTTGCTCGGCTTGTCCGCGTCGATGAAGACCAGGTCGAACGGCTCGGCGCCGTCGGCCACCAGCGCGGCCAGCGAGTCGGCGGCGCGGCCGAGCCGGACCTCCGCGACCTTCTCCAGACCGGCCCGGGCGAGGTTCGCGCGGGCGACCGCGGCGTGCGCCGGGTCGAGCTCCAGGGTGATCAGGGTGCCGTCGGCGGGCAGCGCCCGGGCCAGCCAGATCGCGCTGTAGCCGCCGAGCGTGCCGACCTCCAGGATGCGCCGCGCGCCCTGCGTGAGGGCCAGCAGGTGCAGCAGCTTGCCCTGGTTGGGCGCGACCGCGATGGGTGGCAGCCCCGCCGCATCGGCGGCGGCCGCCGCGGCCTCCAGCACCGGGTCGTGCCCGACCAGACGCTCGGAGAAGTAGGCATCCACCGCGTCCCACGTCTGCTGTGCCACAACGCCCTCCACCTGCTGCTTTACATGCCACCGCCGGGGTAGCCCGATGCTACCCCGGCGGGATGACAGCTCTGCGGGAACGCTCCGGTGGAGGTTCAGTCCACTACGGGGGCGCCCACCGCGGGTTCGGTGGCGGCCGACGCCGCGTCCTCGGCCTCGCGGGCCTTGGCGGCCTTGCTGGCCCGGCGCTTCATCAGCCAGGCCGAGAAGGCGCCGCCGGCCGCGGCCACCAGCAGACCCACCCAGGAGAAGCGCGACAGCCACTGCTCGGCCACCTTGCCGACCTGGTACACCAGCAGGGTGGTGCCGCCGGCCCAGACCACGCCGCCGAGCACGTTGGCGATCAGGAACTTCCAGTACGGCATCTTCAGTGCGCCCGCCAGCGGACCGGCGAAGATCCGCAGCAGCGCGATGAAGCGGCCGAAGAAGACCGCCCACATGCCCCACTTCTGGAACGAGCGCTCGGCACTGGCCAGGTGGTCCGGCCCGAAGTGCCTGGGGAACCTGCGCCCGAGCTTCTCGAAGAGTGGCTTGCCGCCCTTGCGCCCGATCGAGTAGCCGATCGAGTCGCCGATGATCGCGCCGAGGATCGCGCAGACTGCCACCCAGACCGGGCTGACCACGCCACGGGCGGACAGCAGCGCCGCCGACACCAGCGCGATCTCGCCGGGCAGCGGGATGCCCAGGGACTCCAGCCCGATGATCAGGGCGACCAGGGCGTACACCGCACCCGGTGGGACGCTCTCGATCCAGGCGTCGATGTGCAAGGCCGTACCTCCGTGGCAGAACGAGACCGGTCGCGGACGGGCGGTGCCCGGTCCGGTGGTCTCGGCGTCGATCGATGGCGGCACCAGGCCGCTCCCCGAAAGGGCAGCCTAACGTGCCGGGCGGCCTGTCCCCCCGGCCGATCACCCCCGACTACGACGTACGGCGCGCCGCCGTGGTTCCGGCCCGGGCGACTCCACCGGGAGCGGCGGCGGGCGGGAGCCGTCCGGGTCCGGTGCGGCCTAGGGACGTTCGAAGAACTGCAGGACGCCACCGACGGAGAAGCACGCCGCACCGATGAGGGTCCCCCAGTTGGCGATGTCGACGTTGACCGGGCTGCCGGTCTCCGGGCGGGTGAAGGCGGCCAGCGCCGACACCAGGAAGAGCACCGACCCGAACTGGTTGACCGCGACGATCCACCAGCCGAGGCTGCGCGAGCGCCGGCACGGCCGGCCGTGGCAGACCTCGACCAGCGCGAGGTGCCCCGAGATCAGGAACAGCACACACCCCACGAGGTCGGGGGCCCAGATCAGCCGGTTCTCCTGCTGGACCGAGAGCCCCTGGAGGAAGGAGTCCAACAGGTTGACGCCGAACACGAGCGTCCCGAGGAACAGGACGAAGGTGCTCAGCCAGTCGATCCGCCCGGGCTCGTAACTCCACCACCGCCAGCCGCGCGTCACCAGCGAGTCCGACGCGCCGGAACGGCGCGGGGCGTTGATCGCCTGAAGCAGCGAGGCGTAGCCGCCGGTGTTGAAGAACAGCCCACCCGCGAAGTAGATCGAGGCGATCCCGGTCACGGAGACCGATCCGGCCTGGGCGACGGCGGCGCCCAGCGCGAACAGGGCACCGCCGATGGTGAAGGCGACGGCGGCGAGGGTGTTGAGCGCGCGCAGACGGCGCAGGGCCGCCTCGTCCGCACTGCGCGGCGGGGCCTCGGCCCCTCCCTCGGCGCGTACCCTGAGCGCCCCGCGCTTGCGGGCCAGGCGCGACTCCCAGACGGCCGAGCCGCCCTCGGCCAACCGCCAGGTGAGCCGGGTCGTGAACGGTCCGGCGCCTTCGGCGCGCTCATCGGGGCGAAGCACGGCGTCAGCCTAGCGGCGGCGCGGCGCCCGGCCCGGGAGCGGCGGAGTGTCGTGGCCACGGACGGCGGAACCGGAGACGCCCGGTACCCGCCCCGGCGGGTACGACTGCGCTACGCCGGCTCGGACCGCTCGGCGAAGTCCAGGACGGTGACCGACGGGCGGCGGGTGGCCAGTGGCGGAACGGTCAGCGCGAGCGGCAGCAGGGCGCCGACCGGCCCCCGCCCACCGGTCGGCCGGACGTCGCGCACCGAGGCCACCCCCGGACTCGCGGTGCGGAGCTTGGCCCGCTCGTCCGCGTCCATCGCCCACGGCATCGGGGGCGCCTCGTACTCGTGCGCACGCACCCGGCCGCTCAGGGTGAGCCGGCTGAACCAGCGCGGCACCGCGTCCAGGACGAGCGAGCCGCCCGGGAACCGCTCGGCGCAGCCCGCGATCAGGGCCCGTACCCGCATCGGTGGAAGGTACATGAGCAGGCCTTGTGCAGTGAGCAGGACGCCGTGGTCACGGTCCACCTCGTCGGCCCAGCCGAGTGCGGTGGCGTCGGCGGCCAGGTAGCGCTGGCGCGGGCCGGGCGGCAGCAGCCGCTCGCGCAGCGCCACCGACTCGGGCAGGTCCACGGTGAGCCACCGGGCCCGGCCGTTGTCGACCCGCCAGTACTGCGTCTCCAGCCCCTCCCCCAGGCAGACCACGGTGCCGCGCGGCTCCCGGGTGAGGAAGTCCGCCACCTCCCGGTCGAAGCAGGCCACCCGCAGCGCCTGCAGCTGGGCCTGGGTACCACTGGTCCCGAACCGCTCGGCGAAGGGGTAGTCGATCCGGTCGACCAGCTCGACGGCCTTGGGATCGCGCAGCACCCCGTCCGGCCGGCGGGCCTCGACCGCACGCTGGTAGAGCGTCCAGAGCGCGGTCTCGGGCACGGCGCCGAGCTGGGCCGGCAACGGTGCCGACGGTGCGTCAGCGGTCACCTGGGTCTCCTCGGGAACGTCGGGATCAACGGGAACGGCGGTACGGCTGGGCGGCGGTACGGCTGGGCGGCGGTAGGGCGGGGCGGCGGCACCGGGAGGGGTGAGGTCGCCGAGCGGGACCGGCGGAGGCCCTCCGGACAGTCTGGCACCGGCCCGCGCCGTCGGCCCGCTCAGCCGACGCTGAACGCGCCGTCGGGAGGCGGCGGGGAGTCCGTCGCCCCGGCGTCCGTGACCGGCGCGGTCCGGCCGGTGAACGCGGCCAGGTCGGCGCCCTCGGTGAGCCGGGCGGGGAAGATGTCCGCGGCGAGGCGCCGCGAGAGGTCGCCCACCGGGAGCGGCCCCGCGGAGCCGACCAGCAGGATGTTGCCGTAGCGGCGGCCGCGCAGCACCGGGGCCTCGGCGATCAGGCAGACCTCCGGGAAGACCGCGCGCACCGTCGCCGCCTGGGCGCGGGCGAAGGCGAGCGGCGGACCGTCCGCGAGGTTGGCGGCGTAGCACCCGCCCGGGCGCAGCGCGGTGGCCGCCAGCCGCAGGAACTCCACCGAGGTGAGGTGCGCCGGGGTGCGCGAGCCGTGGAAGACGTCGGCGACGACGAGGTCCAGCGAGCCGGCCGGGACGGCCGCCAGTCCGGCCCGCGCGTCACCGACCGTCGTCGTGATGTCCGCCCCCGGGCCCCGCCACGGCAGGTGCTCCTCGACCAGCGCCAGCAGCGGGCCGTCGACCTCGACGACCCGCTGGCGCGAGCCGGGGCGGGTGGCGGCGAGGTAGCGGGGCAGGGTGAGGGCGCCGCCGCCGAGGTGCAGCGCGTCGAGCGGCTGCCCGGCGGGCGCGAGGGCGTCGACGAGGTGGCCGATCCGCCGGGTGTACTCGAACTCCAGGTGGGTCGGGTCGCCCAGGTCGACGTAGGACTGCGGGGTGTCGTCGAGGGTGAGCAGCCAGCCGCCGTCGTGGTCGAGGTCGGGCATGAGCTTGGCCCACCCGAGGTCGGTCCGGCGCCCGACCGGGAGCGGCTCCCCGTCGTGCGGGTCCGGCGGGGTCACGAGGACTTCGGCAGGTAGGCGCCGAGCCAGCGGTCGAGCTCGGCGAAGAGCTCGGCGCGGGCGGCCTCGCCGGAGAGGACGAGGTCGTGCATCCCGCCCTCGATCCGGACGATCGTGACGTGCCGGCCCAGCTTCGGACCCTCGGCGGCGATGTCGTCGGCGCGCAGCACGGCGTCGGCGTGGTGCAGCTTGGCCTGCCAGGTGGTGGTGGCGATCGAGGCGGTGGAGGCCATCAGCAGCACGGGGACGTCGATGCCGAGTCCGCGCCGGACCCGGCGCTGGCCCCGGTGGATGGCGGCCAGCCAGCCGGCGTAGAGCGGGAAGCCCTCGGCCGGCTTGAGGGCCAGGTCGAAGTCCCACTCGCCGCGGTGGTCGCGGTGCAGGCTGTGCACGTAGTGCGGGTTGAGCGTGGACGGCAGCTTGCGGGTGGCGGCGAATCGGCCGAGCGCCTCCACGGCGGGTCCGCCGAGGGTACGGACGGCCGGGGCGGCGGGCATCGAGAGGAACGGGCTGTTGAGGAAGAGCCCGTCGACCAGGCCCCGCCCCGCCCGGCGCCCGGCCCAGAGTGCGGTGATCAGGCCGCCGGTGGAGTGACCGTTGACCAGCAGCTCCCGGTGCCCGTCGGTCTCCCGGATGATCCGCACCGCGGCGTCCAGCTCCTCGTCGTAGGCGGCGAGGTCGCGGACGAAGTTCGGCGACTGGTGCGGGCGCAGCGAGCGGCCGTACTTGCGCAGGTCGAGGGCGTAGAAGGAGAAGCCGCGCTCGACGAAGTGGTCGGCGAGGTGGGTCTGGAAGAAGTAGTCCACGTACCCGTGGACGTAGAGGACGGCGCGTTCGCTGCCCGGGACGAGCCGGCGCACCAGGGTGGCGCCGACGGCGCCCTCCTCGTCGGGGGCGAGCGGCAGCTCGACCGCCTCGTAGGGGGCACCCAGGATGTCTTCTCGGAACTCCATGTCCGCCGTACCCATTCTCTGCTCCGCCTGCCGTGGTGGCAGGGACCGCCGATCCGGAGCACCGACGATACCGGCCGGTAGCTCCGCCGTGCGCGGCGGACCTCGCTCGGCGGCGAGGCACGCCCGTGGGCGGCCGCGGCCGCTCCCGGCGGCGGGCGGGGCGGTCCGCTCCGCTCCCCGTGCGCCTGCTGTGCGCCCGCGGTTCTGTGGAACGCTACCCGAACCACTGTCACTTACCTTGCTACTGAGGCGAGTTGAGGAGCAAGCATGCCGCACGGAGATGATCCGCAGGTCGGGCACAGTGATCCCTCCCTCTACCGCACACCCGCGGAGGCGATCACGGCGCCGCCGGAGAAGCTGGCCTACGTCGCCGGGTTCGACCGGTCGGCGCGGCGGCCGGACGCGCTGATCACCGTCGACACCGATCCGGCCTCGCCGAGCTACGGCCGGGTACTGAACTTCGCCGAACTGCCGGGGCTCGGCGACGAACTGCACCACTTCGGCTGGAACGCCTGCTCCAGCGCGCTCGCGCACGCCTGCCACGAGAACCCCGAGCGGCGCTACCTGCTGCTGCCCGGACTGCGCTCGTCCCGGCTGCACGTGATGGACACCCGGCCGGACCCGGTGCGCCCGCGACTGGTGAAGACCGTCCAGGCCGAGGAGCTGGCGGCCGGGGCGGGGTACTCGCGCCCGCACACCGTGCACTGCGGGCCGGACGGCGTCTTCCTGTCCTGCCTCGGCAGCGGGGACGGCGCGGACGGGCCCGGCGGGGTCGCCCTGCTCGACCACACCACCTTCGACGTCCTGCGGGCCTGGGAGACGGAGCGCGGACCGCAGCACTTCGCCTACGACGTCTGGTGGCACCTGGGGACCAACGTGGGTGTCACCAGCGAGTGGGGCACGCCGTGGATGGTCGAGGACGGCGTGGTGCCGGAGCTGCTGATGGGCCGCAAGTACGGGCACGCGCTGCACTTCTGGGAGCTGGACTCGGGGCGGCACCTGCAGCGGCTCGACCTCGGCGACCGGTACCAGATGGTGCTGGAGCTACGGCCGGCGCACGATCCCCAGGCGGAGTGGGGCTTCGTCGGCGTGGTGGCCGACGTCGAGGACCTCTCCTCCTCGGTCTGGCTCTGGTACCGCGAAGGGGCGGCCTTCACCGCGCGCAAGGTGATCGAGATACCGGCCGAACCGGCGAAGCCCGAGGACCTGCCGCCGGCGCTGCAGCCCTTCGGCGCGGTGCCGCCGCTGGTGACGGACATCAACCTGTCGGTGGACGACCGCTGGCTGTACGTCTCCGCCTGGGGCACCGGCGAGTTGTTCCAGTTCGACGTGTCGGACCCGTTCCACCCCCGGCCGACGGGCTCGGTGCGACTGGGCGGGGTGGCCGCGAGGACGCCGCACCCGGCCGAGCCCGACCGCCCGCTGAGCGGCGCGCCGCAGATGGTCGAGATCAGCCGGGACGGGCGACGGCTCTACCTCACCAACTCGCTGTACGGCGCCTGGGACGACCAGTTCTACCCGGAGGGCATCGAGCCCTGGATCATCAAGCTGGACGCCGACACCGAGGCCGGCGGGCTCACCGTCGACCCGCACTTCTACCCCCACGGTGCGGAGTTCGGCGGTCTGCGGGTGCACCAGACGCACCTGGCGGGCGGCGACGCCTCCTCGGACTCGTACTGCTTCCGCTGAGCGGCCGGGCGCTCGGACCTGCCCCGGCGGCGGGTCGGGGTGGACGCCGCGGAAGGGCCGATCGTCCCGGCGGGCCCGGTCGATCGGCCTCCTCCGGCGTCCGCGGTCAGGACTCCCGGCCCGCCGCCCCCGCGTCCGGCGCGACGCCCGTCGCCGCTCCCCCGGCCCGGTCCGCGGCGCCGGCGGGGCCGGGCGCGGCCCAACTCGCCAGCAGTCGCAGCGACTCGGCCGAGGGGGTCCCGGGCTCGGCGTGGTAGGTGACCAGCACCAGGTCGGGGTCGCCGGCCGGGCGCAGCGTCTCGTACCGCAGGGTCAGCCGGCCGACCACCGGGTGGTGCAGCTCCTTCGTCCCGTGGCCCTTGTCGCGGATGTCGTGCGCGGCCCAGAGGCGTCGGAAGTCGGCGCTCTTGAGGGAGAGTTCGCCGATCAGCGAGGCCAGCCGGGGGTCGTCGGGGTCCCGCCCGGCGTCCAGCCGCAGCATGCCGACCACGTCGGCGGCCTTGCCCTCCCAGTCGTCGTACAGCAGGCGCGCGACCGGGTCGAGGAAGACGCTCCAGGCCATGTTGCGGTGCTCGGGTGCCATCGCGGAGACGTCCCCGAGCAGCGCGTCGCCGAGCCGGTTCCAGCCGACGATGTCCAGCCGCCGCCCGAGCAGGTAGGCCGGGACGCCCTCCATCACGTCGAGCAGCTGCTGCAGCGCGGGGCGGACCAGCTGCGGCCGGGCGGCCGCGGCGCGCCCGGTCCGGCGGCGGGCGGGCTTGGTGATCCGCTGGAGGTGCTCGCGCTCGGCCGGGGTGAGCCGCAGGACGCGGGCGATTGAGTCCAGGACGGCGGCGGAGACGCTCTCGCCGTGGCCCTGTTCGAGCCGGACGTAGTAGGCCGTGCTCACGCCCGCCAGCAGTGCCAGCTCCTCCCGGCGCAGCCCGGGCACGCGTCGGCGGGTCCCGTGGTCCGGCAGGCCGACGTCCGCGGGCCGCAGCCGGGCACGCCGCGACCGGAGGAATTCGCTGAGTTCGGTGCGCTGGTCCATGTCCCCGAGTATGAGGGTGAGTCTGCCAGTCGTACGTTGGGCGTGCGTACGACGATCTCTGATCTGGTTGCCCGGGCCGCGTCGCCGCAGGCTGGAGCACATGACGAACACGACGTACGCCGGAACGAACACGGCGGGCACCACCAGCACCAGCAGCACGACGAGCACCAGCACGGGCGCCATGAGCACCACGAGCACCGCCACGGGCGCCACCGGCGCGGAAGGCACGGGCACCACCACCACGGCACCGCGGACCGTCGCCGCGTACGCGGCCCCCGCCCCGAAGGCCCCGCTGGAGAAGACCACCGTCCCGCGCCGGGCGCTGGGCGAGCACGACATCCTGATCGACGTCCGCTTCGCGGGCATCTGCCACTCGGACATCCACCAGGTCTGCGAGGACTGGGGCGACGGCATCTTCCCGATGGTCCCGGGCCACGAGATCGCCGGCGTGGTCGCCGAGGTCGGCCCGGGCGTGACCCGCTGGTCGGTCGGCGACCGGGTCGGGGTCGGCTGCTTCGTCGACTCCTGCCGGGAGTGCGACAACTGTCGGGCCGGGCTGCAGCAGTTCTGCACCGGTACCGGGGGCGCCGTGTTCACCTACAACGGCGTCGGCCGCGACGGCGAGCCCACCTACGGCGGCTACTCCTCGCAGCTGGTGGTCGACGAGGGGTACGCCCTGCGCATCCCGGACTCCCTGCCGCTGGACGCCGCCGCACCGCTGCTCTGCGCCGGCATCACGGTCTACTCGCCGCTCAGCCACTGGGGCGCGGGCCCGGGCAAGAAGGTCGCGATCGTCGGCCTCGGCGGGCTCGGCCACCTGGGTGTCAAGATCGCGCACGCCAAGGGCGCCGAGGTCACCGTGCTCAGTCAGTCGCTGCGCAAGCGCGAGGACGGCCTGCGGCTCGGCGCGGACGACTACCGGGCCACCTCCGACCCGGCCGTCTTCACCGAACTGGCCGGCACCTTCGACCTGATCGTCAACACCGTCTCCGCCGACCTCGACCTGAGCGCCTACCTCGGCCTGCTGAGGACCGGGGGCACGCTGGTCCAGGTCGGCGCACCGGAGAAGCCGGTCGAGGTCCTCGCGCTCGCGCTGCTGACCGGCCGCAAGTCGTTGTCCGGCTCGATGATCGGCGGGCTTCCGGAGACCCAGGAGATGCTGGACTTCTGCGCCGAGCACCAGGTCACCGCCGAGATCGAGCTGATCCGCGCCGACCAGATCAACGAGGCGTACGCGCGGGTGCTGGCGAGCGACGTGCGGTACCGCTTCGTGATCGACGCCTCGACGATCTGAGCGGGCCCCGGGCCGGCCCGGTCCGGAGCCGCGCTCGGCGGCGGCTCCCCGCCTGCGGTGCTCTCCCTTCACCGCAGGCAGGGCCGCACCACGGCCGGCCCGTCGCCCGGTCGGGCGGGTACCCGGCCCGACCGGGCTCGCTCAGGCTTCGGCGGGGCTCAGGCTCCGGCGGGGCTCAGGCTCCGGCGGGGCTCAGGCTCCGGCCGGGCCGGCGGCCTTGCCGCCGACCGCCTTGCCGCGGGCCGCGCGACGCCACCGGCGCCGGCGCGGGGGCTGGTCCGGCAGCCATCCGAAGGTCAGGCAGGCGCCCACCACTCCGAGCATCATGCCGATCAGGAAACCCCCGAGGTTGGAGGTGAGCCAGCTGGCCAGCGACGTGAGCACCCCGAGCACCGAGTAGAACAGCCGCTGGGCCGGGTTGAACAGGATCAGCACGCCGCAGATCACCATCACGGCCGGTACCAGGTAGCCGGCCAGCCCCTGCATGCCGATGTGCAGGATGACCGGCAGCGGCGCCTTCAGGGTGAAGAGGATCTCGGCGCCGCCCAGCAGTACCAGCAAGCCGCCCCAGAACGGCCGCCGGCCCCGCCACCCCCGCCAGCCTCCGCCACCGTGCACCGCACCGGCGGGACCGCCCGGATCGGCGGCCGTCGCGCTCGCCGGGCCGGCGGGAGCATCGGTAGCGGTGACGGTGTCGATGGCGGTGTCGGTATCCGTGTCGGTAGCGGTAGCGGCTTCACCGGGACGGCCGCCCGTGGCGGACTCTGCGGTGACGACGCGGTCGGCCGCCGGGGGGCCGAGGGCGCCGCCGCCCGCCTCGGCCGGGCCGGCGCCGCCGGGTACGGGATCGGCCACCGTCAGCAGCCCTCCGAGCTGAAGCTCAGCCGCAGGTGCGGCAGCTTGAACGCCGCAGCGGTGGTGGCATAGTTGTGCTGCCGCAGATTGCGAATGGTGACGGTGTCGGCCTGCTGCCCGAACACGCCGGGCAGGCCCTGGACGCCCGCCTTGGTGTAGGTGCTGGCGTCCCCGCCGATCTCGATGTTCTTGAACGACGCGTCGCCGGAGACCAGGTCCGAGTCGGTGGTGAGGTCGGTGGCGGTGACGGGTGTGCCGTCATCGCCGGCCTTGATCAGCAGATTGACGCCGCCGAGGTCGACGCTCTGGCAGAGCTTGGTGAGCTCCGCCTGCTTGATCGCCGAGACGATGACCAGGACCTGACCGCCGGTGTCCCCTTCGTTCGGACTGCCTTCGATCATGTGGTCCAGACTGCCGAACTGCTCGAAGCCGACGCCCTCCAGGCTGTCGGCGGTGACGGTGAACGGCATGCCGGAGATGGCGAACTGGGCGGCGAGGACGCCCTGTGCGGTGAGGGTCATCAGGACGGCGCCGACGGCGACGGCCGGTACGGCCATCAGGGCGGTGCGCCGCAGACGGATCCGCCCTCTCGATTCGACGGGTGAGCCGGTGCTTTCGGGCGTGGGGGCGGCGTCCTCGGACGTGGCCATGTGTGCTCCCTCGGGTGGTGGGATGTGCAGGCACTGGCACGTTGCCCTGGCGCGGACAGCGTCCTGCGGCCCGGCCGGGTGGCCGCCCCCCGGCAGCGGGGCGGGCCGGTCGGACCGCAGGTGGATTACTGGGAAGCTACTGCTGAGTAGACGGCGGGTCAATACGGGTGCACGAAGGATCATCGGCGGTGACCGCGGGCGCCCGCACCGGGCCCGGCCCGAGCGCCGCCACCGGTGCCAGCCGTCGGGCGGCCTCCTCCGGGCCGAGGAAGGGTGCCAGGCAGAAGAGACTCAACATCGGCAGCTGGTCCGGGAGTTCGCTGGTCCGACCGGCATCGACGCAGCGGTACAGGGTGCTGTACACGCCGCCGACCACAGCGTCCACCAGTGGCTCCACCTCTACCCCACAGGGAAGTTGGGGCACCTCGGCGAAGAACGCCCGGAACCGGGTGAGGAGTTGCTCGCGCTCGTGGCGGCCGGCCGGTCCGACCGACTCGATCTCGATCACCGCCATGGTGGCGAAGGCCGGGACGCGGGCCAGCAGGTCGAGCATCGCGCGCAGGGCGTCGTGGATGCCGCCGTACCAGTCCGGCGCCGCCGCGAAGGCGGCCGCCATCCGCCGGATCACCACCCCGGTGCCGTGCCGGTGGGTGGCCAGGAAAGCGTCCTCCTTGCCGCTGAACAGCTCGTAGAAAACCGGCCTGGTCACCCCGGCCGCACGGCAGATGTCGCTCACCGTGGCGCGCTGGTAGCCGTGCTCCGCCACCGTGTGGACCAGCCCGTCGAGCAGGCGTTCCCGCTGGGTGGCGGCGACCACGCCGGGTGGCAGCCGGCTCGGGCCGCGCTTGATCGATCTCGCCGGGTCACGGCCGGGTCGCGCCCCGGGCAGCAGCAGTGCCTCGGCACCGTGGACGGCATCCAGGTCCATCGCCAACTCCTGTGCTCTGTCTTGACATTGACGCAAGGGCTGGTTTACAACACTCGCAGGTTTCCAATCGGACGGCGCTGAGCCGCCGGAAACCTCCACGCGTTCCGACTGTTCAGTATGGCGAACGCATGCCCGGCGGTGGCAGCCGTCGACGTGCATCCCCACCGCACCTCACCGCACTGCCCGCACGTCCTGCACCTCCGCACGCCCCGCACATCCTGCATGTCCGCACGTCCCGCACGTCCCCGCACCTTCTCGCCGTACGGGCGGCCCGTGGCGCCGGGCCCGCCGACGACACCGGACGCGTGTCCCCACCCCCTCAGCACCCCACCGCGCACCACCCACCCGCACCACCCGCCGCGTGCAACCGCGGCGCCTCCCGCCGCGCGTACCTCCGCGCGATCACGCGGGCTCCCCCACCCGACTCCGTACGGAGAGAGGCACCCTCATGCGCATCCGCCGCACCCTCGGCGCCGCGGCCCTGGCCGCCGTCGCCCTGGCCACCGCCGCCACCACCCCGGCCCAGGCCGCCGGTTCCACCGTGCTGACCCACACCTCCGTCGGCGGCCCCGCCGTCGCGGTCGGCGACGTCCTGACCGCCAACCTGGCCTCGGGCAGCTACGCCACCTTCTACTCCAGTGCCACCGGGACGAGTGGCATCAAGTGCGCCGTCTCCGCCTTCTCCGCCACCGTGACCAGCAACCCGGCGGCCCCGGGTGTGGCCACCGAGAGCCTCGACAGCCAGACCTTCGGCTCGTGCACCGCGAACGTCATCGGCGTCACCGGCGTGAAGAGCATCACGGTGAACAACCTGCCGTACACCAACGCGGTCAGCGACGCGGCGGGGAACCCCGTGACACTCAGCCCGACGGCGGCCGGCCCGCTGCAGACCACGGTGGTGCTGAACACCATCCTCGGCACCACCACCTGCGTGTACCGCGCTCCCGGCAGCATCGCCGGAACCACCGACAACACCGGCCAGACCATCGGCTTCGCCGCCCAGGCGTTCGCCAAGGTCTCCGGCCCGAGCACCTGCTTCGCCACGGGCTACTTCACCGCCACCTACGGGCCGGTGGTCGACAGCTCCGTCGCCGGCAGCCCGCACGTCTACGTCAACTGACTCCCACCGCAGGGCAGTAGGCGGACACCAGAAGGAGCGGCGGGCGGCAACCGAGGTTGCCACCCGCCGCTCCACCATGTCTGACCGTCATGCCCTCGGACCGTCACGCCCTCGGACGGTCACGCCTCCGGGCCACCGGCCGGCCCGAGCGCTCGACGCCCCCGGTTCACCGGCACGCCGGTGCCGTCAGAGCGCCCAGACCTGGTCCGCGTACTCCGGGACGCAGTCGAACTGGGTCAGCTTGGAGCCCGGGGAGGTGTCCCCCGACCAGGCGACCAGGCAGCGGTTGCTGAAGGTGTTGCGGATCTGGTAGCCCGCGGCGACCTTCTCCAGCTTCCACACCTGGTCGATGTACTGCGGGTCGCAGTCGGCCTGGACGACCGGGCTGCCGTTCTCCGGGGTCCGCCAGGAGGCCAGCATGCACTTGCCGGAGTTGACGTTGCGGATCTGGTAGCCGCCACCCGCGACCTGCTGGAAGTCCCAGACCTGGTCGACGTACTGGCGGTCGCACTCGATCTGGGTGACCGGCGCGCCCCACTCCGGGGTCCGCCACGACACGAAGGCGCAGAGTCCGCTGAAGGTGTTCTTCACCGAGGCGGTGTGCAGCCGGGTGTCCAGCAGCCAGCCGGCCAGGTCGTCGACGCGGGTCTCCACGGCGCCGGTGCGGGTCTCGGTGCTGCCGAAGCAGCCGCCCTGCCAGGAGGTGCTGTGGACGGCGGCCAGCTCGACCGACCCGCCCGCCTGACGCAGCGCCGGGCCGCCGGCGTCACCCTTGCAGATCGCGTCCTTGCCGGCCGTCGCGCCGGCCAGCGCGACGGTGGTGGCGGTCGCGGACTGCACGGTGAACGAGGCACTGTGCAGGGCGACCGGCGCCCACTCGTCCTTGGTCCGGCCGTAGCCGGCGGCGGTCAGGGTCTCACCGACCACCGGAGCTCCGCCGAGCCCGACGGTCGGGATGCCCTGGGCGGGCTTGGCCAGCCGGGCCAGCACCAGGTCGCGGTCGGCCCTGGGCACCAGCTGGGTGACCTCGGTGACGTGGCCGGCCGTGCCGGTCAGGTCGGTGCGCCCGACCGTGGCGACGGTCTTCAGCTTCGGCGCGCCGGCCGCCAGGGCCAGCGGCTGGGCCGGGTCGTCGGCGAAACAGCTGCTCGCGGTGAGCACCCAGTACGGATCCACCAGGGTACCGGTACAGGCGCGCCTGCCCTCCCCGATGTCGAGCTTGGTGGCGAAGGCGTAGGTGCCGTTCGGCACGGTGTCGCCGACGACGGCGCTGGCCGTTCCTCCGGTCAGCAGGCCGCCGACGACCGCCGCGGAGGCCAGCAGGCCGGTCAGCCACGCGGCGCGCGGACGTGTGCGAAGCACGATGTGTCTCCCTGTCAGCAGAGCTGTGGGTGGCGGCGGGGCCGTCACTTGGTGGTGGTCATCTCCAGCAGGGTGAACGGACGGTGCTGCGGATCGCCGATCTCGCCGACGCCGGTCCAGGCGTTCTTCGGCAGGTCGTAGACCTTGCTGTCGGTGCCGGCCGCCATGGTCAGACGGGCCGCGTAGTCGTTGGTGCTGACGCCGTAGACCGAGGGCAGTTCGAGGCTGAGGTAGCCGGTGGTGCCGGTGGTCTTGAAGCAGAAGCGGCCGCCGCCGACCTTGTCGATGTCCTGCATGCCGCGGGCGTTCACCTCCATCAGACCGGGGGTGCCGCAGGCCACCAGGACGATGTGGCCGTCGCCGCGGGTGAGCTTGATGCCGCGGTCCTTGAAGATCTGGTCGGCGCCCGGGTAGGCGTAGTCCTCGACGGCCGGCGGCGGCGGGGTGTCGTCGGCGGCCGTGACGGCCGTGACGGCGGAACCGGCCGGAGCGGTCGTGGCGGCGTTGGCGACCACGACGCCGGACAGCGCGACCGCGCCCGCAACCGCGCCGACGGTGAACAACCTGGTGATGGAACTCATGGTTCTTGCCCCCAATGTGCTGTCAATTACTGCAATTCGCTGTGAAATGCGGGCACGGCGTGCGCATGAAACCCAGATCGGGCGATGCTTTCAACCCCCGCGCACTCCGACCGGCACCATTGCTATCACGAGCGGACGGATCTTCGGAAGATCAATTTCCCGGCCACCGTCACAGCGCATTCATGGTTCGTATGCGACATGTGAAATCGGCAGAACGGGTCGGCCGGTCCGAACGGCACCGTCCGGGGCGGACTACAGGGTGATCCACACCGCCAGGCCCCCGAGCAGCGTCGCGGCGACGCACATCTGGACGGTCATCGCGCGCGGCGGCTCGTTCTCCGCCGTCGCGCCGTTCTGCTCCCGGTCCAGCAACCGCCGCGCCGTCTCCTTCCGGTGTCCCATCATGCCGACCGGGAACACCAGGACCGTGAGCGAGTACATCGCCAGTACGGCCTCGGGCGAGTAGTGCTTCGCCAGATACGCCAGCCCACCGAAGAGCGCCATGGCGAACGGCGTCACGGACGCCTGGATCTTCAGCGACCGGGTGGGCATCCACGGCACCAGCAGCACCAGGAACGTCACCGTCACCAGCACCGCGACCAGCCACCATGCCACCGCGCCGAGCCCGAAAGGTTGCTGCATGCCCATTCCCCTGCCCGGACCGGGGGGCCCGGGCGGACCCGGGCCCCACAGTCCTCGCTCGAATTCACGGACACTCCGGCCCGCGGCCCGTGCCGCGCGCCGGATCAGATCACCAGGTGAAGAGACCGACGATCGGCGAGACGATGTTGTGCCCCGCCTCGGCCGCCTTCGACGCGACGGACCGCGCCGCCTTCACTCCGGTCTCGGCCACGGCGCCGACCTTGTCGAGCTCCTTGATCGCCTTGCCGGCGCCCGCGCCGATGACCGAGAGCGCGACACCCGCGCAGGCGTTCTTGAAGTTCTGACCGCTCCAGTTGTCGGCCCAGCCGTAGACGGCCGCACTGATCACACCGGTCGCCAGGGAGACCCCACCGAAGAACGCCCCGAGCGGTGCGGTGGGCGGGAAGAGCGAGAACCCGACCGCGAGGAAGCCGGTCACGGTGCTCACGTGCCCCATCAGCAGGGCGAAGTCGTGCGCGCCCTGCTTGGGGTCGGTACCCGGCGCGCCGTTCGCGGCCGGGGTCGCCGGGTTGGGCACCGCGTCGTTGGCCGTGGTGTTGGCCGGGTTCACGTGGTTGGTCTCGTTCGCCTTCGCCCGGGCGGCGGCAGCGGCAGCCGCGGCGGCCTGCTCCTGCTCCCGCTTCTGGGCGGCGATGGAGTGCGCCTCGCTGGCCGCCTGGGAGGCGGCGGCCGCGTCCTTGCCCGCCGCGCTCGCGCTCGCGGCCGCCTGGGCGGCCGAGGACTGCGCGCTCGCCGCCGAACCGAGGGCCTGCTTCGCGGACGCGCTCGCCTGGTTGGCCGAGTAGTTGGCCTCGCGGTTGGCCGTCTGGGCGGTCGCCGCGGCGTTCTTCGCCGTCAGCGCGGACTGCGCGGCGGCGGCCGCCGAGGCGTCGGCCGCGTCGGCCTTGGCCCGGGCGTCGGCGGCGTACCCGTTGGCCTGCTGGGCCGAGGCGCTGGCCTTGTCCGCCCACTCCCGCGCCTCCTGCGCGGCGTTGCGGGCGTTGGCCGCGACCTCGAACGCCAGCTGGGCGTTCTGGTTCGCGGTGGCCGCCTCCTTCGCCGCGTTGGCGATCATGGTCAGGACGGAGGACACGTGGGTGTCGGTGTCCTGGTCCAGCTGGGCCGCCTTGTACTGGACGGTCGTCACGAAGTCGTGCTGCATCCAGGCCGGACCGGCCAGCGCGACCGTACCGGCGGCCTTCACGTTCGGGCCACCGTTGTTGACCGCCGTCAGGACGGCCACCCGGTCGTCCTCGGCGACGGCCTTCTCGTAGCGCTCGGTGAGGAAGCCCGCCAGGGCCTTCACACTGCCGTCGTTCAATGCGGCCGTGCCCTCGCGCTTGACGGCGGTGCCGCCCGCGTTCATCAGGGTGAGGATCTGGACCCGGAAGTCCTCGGCCTGCACGTCCAGCGCGCCGCCGGTGAGGAACTTCTCCACCGCCGTCGGATCGGTGCTCTCCAGGGTCTTCTGCGCGGCGGCGGAGACCTTGGAGTCGGCGATCGAGGCGACATAGACGATCTTGTCACGGTCGTCCAGCCGCAGACTGCGCGGGTAGTCGGACTTCGCCCAGGCCACCACGGCCTGGTCGGTGCCCGACAGCGCGGCCTGCGCGGCGTCCCGGGTCCAGGAGCCGGAGGCCTTCAGCAGGTTGACCGCCGCCCTGCGGCCGAAGCCGGCCGCAGCCGCGACGTCCGTCACCGTGGCGGCCTTGTGGACCAGGTCCCTGGTCTCGGCGTCCTGCGTGCCCGCCTCGGTCTGCGCCTTGGCGGCCCGGGCCTGGTCGGCCTGGTCCACCTTGGTGAGGGCGGTGGCCTCCTCGATGCCCAGCTGCTTGTCGGCCTCCAGCTTCGCCGCCTCGGCCTCGCGGGCCAGCTTCTCGATGTTCTGGGCCTGCGTGACCGCGTCGCTGGCGGTCTTGGCCGCCTCGATCGCGGCGTTCGCGTGGGCGGTCGCCAGGTTGGCCCAGTCCTGGGCCTGGCCTGCGGCGTTGGCCGCGTCCTCGGCCGCCTTCGCGGCCTTCTCGGCGTGGTCGGCGGCGCTGTTGGCCCGCACGTTCGCCTCGTTGGCGGCCGCGGCCGCCGAGGCGGCCAGGCTCTCGGCCCGGCCGGCGGCAGCGGTGGCCGAGTTGGCCGCGCTGCGGGCGGCGTCCGCGGCGGCCCGGGCCCGGGCCGCCTGGGTACCGGCCTGGCCGGCCGAACCGCTGGCCTGGGCGCTGGCCTCGGCGGCGGACGCGGCGTCACGGGCCGCGCGGGCGGCGGCCGAACCGGACCGGCCCGCCTGGGCACTGGCATCGGCGGCGGACGCGGCGGCGGAGGCCGCGTCACGGGCGCCGCGGGCGGCGTCACGCGCCGACTGGGCGGCCGCACGGGCGGCGCCGGCCTCGGCCGCGTTGCCGGCGGCGGAGGCCGCGGCGTTGTAGGCGCGGGCGGCGGCCTGGCCGGCCGCGGCGGCGGCCGAGGCCGCCGAGCGGGCGGCGTTGGCAGCCGTACGGGCGGCGGACACCGCCGTGTTCGAGGCGTCGATCGCGGTGCGCGCGGCGGCGGCCGCGCCCTCGGCGGCCTGGGCGGCGCGGTTGGCCGCGGCGCCCGCCTTCTCGACGTCGTCCTTGGCCGCGGCGGCCTCGGCGGCGGCGGTCTCGGCGGCCTTCTTGGCCTCGGCGGCGGCCTTCTCCGCGCGGGCGCCGGCCTCCTTGGCCGCCTCCGTCTCGACCTTGGCCCGCTTGCCCGCCTCGGTGGCGGCCTGGGCGAGCTGCGCGATCGACAGCGTCTCCTGGTCCCGGGTGCGGGCCAGGTACTGGCCGGTCTCCAGGAAGGCGCTGAGGTCGTCGGGCGTCCCGCTGAGCGCGCGGTTGGCCTGCTTGACGAACTCCGGGCCGGGGTTCTGGCCGAGCATGGTGAGGACGGCGACGCGGTCGTCCTCGGCCTGGGCCCGCGCCCGACCGGTGGTCAGGAAGTCGTCGAGCGCCTTGGCGGTGCCGTCGTTGAGCGCCTTGGTCCCGGCCGCCCGGACACCGGCGTCGCCGTTGTTGATGATGCCCAGGACCGCCACCCGGCGGTCGTCGTTCATCGGGTTCTGCCAGCCGGAGAGCATGAACGCGTGCACGTCCGCGTCGGTGCCGCTCAGCGCCTTGGAGGCGGCGTCACGCACGCCCTGGCCGGTCGAACTGAGCATCTTCAGGATGGTGAAGCGCTCGTCCTCGGCCGAGGCGCGGTCCAGCGTCCTGGCCAGGAAGTCGGTGATGTCGGCGTCGGAACCGAGCATGGCCTTCTCGGCCGCGTCCTTGGTCGCCGTGCCGCCGAGCTCCCAGGCCTCGACGACCCGGCCCCTCGCGTCGGCGGACAGTGGCGCCGGACCGACCTCGGCCGGCAGCGCCTGGGCGATCGTCGTGCCGGCCATGGTGGCCGCCAGCGCCAGCGCGGTGAGTGCCGAAACCCTGGCACGCAACCGCCTGCGCCGCGAGGCCCCCGCCCCTGATGTCGTGTAGGTCATATCCCCTCAGTTCCCCCCGGGCCGTCAAGGCCCTTTCGTGTCACAACAGTTGTCATGGCACCGCGAGGATCTTAGTTCGAATTAAGCGGAATCTGATCTATTACTTCAGTTCGTCTGAATACCTACCGGCTGGCTGGATTCCGACCCGTGAATCGGTGACGGAGCGTCCACGGAACGTGGAAGGCGCCGTTCAAACCTCCTTTGACGCATCCTTGACGCCGAACGTGCCGCCCGGCCGCCCCGGACGGCCCTCACGGCACTCTCCGCAGGCCGGGACAGCCAAGTGACCGGCCGGTAGGGTGCTGCTCGGCACGGACGGACCGACGGGAGTGGGGCGCATGGACGGCGACGGCACGGGGTTCTTCGAGTCGGCGGCGCACGCCGCCGCCCAACTGGCCGAAACCGGCTACCTGGCGTCCACCGCGGTGGCCACCACCGTCTTCCTGGCCGACCGGCTGGGCAAGCCGCTGCTCGTCGAGGGCCCGGCCGGGGTGGGCAAGACCGAACTCGCCAAGGCGGTGGCCGAGATCAACCGGGCCCGGTTGGTCCGGCTGCAGTGCTACGAGGGCATCGACGAGGCACGCGCGCTCTACGAGTGGAACCACGCCAAGCAGTTGCTGCGGATCACCGCCGGCCGGGACGAGGGCTGGGACCAGGCCCGCACCGACATCTTCGGCGAGGAGTTCCTGCTCACCCGGCCGCTGCTGACCGCCATCCGCGGGAACGAGCCGACCGTGCTGCTGATCGACGAGATGGACAAGGCCGACGTCGAGGTCGAGGCGCTGCTGCTGGAGGTCCTCAGCGACTTCCAGGTCACCGTGCCGGAGCTGGGCACCATCGCCGCGACCCGGCGGCCCTTCGTCCTGCTCACCTCCAACGCCACCCGCGAGCTCTCCGAGGCGCTGCGCCGGCGCTGCCTCTTCCTCCACCTCGACTACCCGGACGCCGAGTTGGAGCGCCGGATCGTCCGGCTCAAGGTCCCCGGCCTGGACGCCACGCTGGCCGAGTCGCTGGTCCGGGTGGTCGGCGCGCTGCGGGCGATGGGCCTGCGCAAGGCGCCGTCGGTGGCCGAGACCATCGACTGGGCCCGCACCCTGCTGGCGCTCGGCGCGGACACCCTGGACGAGGCCGTGGTCCGCGACACCCTCGGGGTGATCCTCAAGCACCAGGACGACATCCTGAAGGCCACTCGGAAGCTCACCGCGGCATGACGGACCGCCGCGTCCCCGCACCCGCCGGGTCCACCGGGCACGCCGGCCCCACCGCGCACGCCACGCCCACCGGTCCCGCCACGCCACCCCCGCGCGCCGACCTCGCGGCCCGGTTGACCGGGCTGGTCCGGGCCCTGCGCGGCCACGGACTGCGGGCCGGGCCGGCCGAGACCGTCGACGCGGCGGCCGTGCTCGACGTCCTGGGCCTCACCGACCGGGAGCAGCTGCGGGCCGGCCTGGCCGCCGCACTGCTCCGTTCCGAGGGACAACGCGCCGTCTACGACGCCACCTTCGACCTGTACTTCCCGCTCGGCGTCGGCGCACCGGAGGCCGCGCGGAGCGGACCGCCGCAGGGCGACCCGGCCGACGACGCCCGGCCCCCCGCCGGGAACGCCCGCCGCGACCTCGCCGACCCCCTGCGCGAGGGCCTGCGCGAGCGCCTCGCCGCCGCCCTGGCCGCCGACGACCGGGCCGCCCAGGCCCGGCTGGCCGGCGAGGCGGTGGCCGCGTTCGGCCGGTACGGGGCCGGCTCGGCGCCCGGCTCGGACGGCTGGTCCGCCCACCAGACGCTCGGCCGCCTCGCGCCGGAGACCCTGCTGGCCCGCGTACTGGCGGCGCTGCGCGCGGGCCCGGCCCCGGACACCCCGTCCGACGTCTCCGACCGCCTCCTCGCCGACGAGATCCGCCGCCGCATCCAGGACTTCCGCGCCATGGTGGGCACCGAGGCCCGCCGCCGGGTGGCCGAGGTGCGCGGCACCGAGCGGATCGCCGAGCGTGCCGTCGCACCCAGCGCCGACCGGATCGACTTCCTCGCAGCCGGCCGCGACCAGCTCGCCGAACTGCGCCGCACCGTCCACCCGTTGGCCCGGAAGCTGGCCACCCGGCTGGCCGCCCGACGGCGGCGCGCGGCGCGCGGGCAGATCGACCTGCGCCGCACCCTGCGCCGGTCGCTGTCCACCGGGGGCGTGCCGCTGCGCCCCGCCCACCGGCTGCGCAGGCCCGCCCGGCCGGAGATCGTGCTGCTCTGCGACATCTCCGGCTCGGTGGCCGGCTTCGCCGACTTCACCATGCTGCTGGTCCGGGCGATGAGCGAGCAGTTCAGCAAGGTCCGGGTGTTCGCCTTCGTCAACCGCACCGCGGAGGTCACCGAGCTCCTGGCCGGCAGCGGCGCCGATCCGGCCGCGCTGGCCCGGCGCATCCTCACCGAGGCCAAGGTGATGGGCCACCACGGCAACAGCGACTACGGATCCGCCCTCGGCGAGTTCGCCGAGCACCACCTGGACGCGGTCGGCCCGCGCACCAGCGTGCTGATCCTCGGCGACGCCCGGAACAACCACCGCGATCCCAACCTGCCCGCCCTGCACCGGATCGCGGGGCGGGCGCGGCGGGTCTACTGGCTCAACCCGGAGCAGCCCTCGCTGTGGGGCGAGGGCGACTCG
The DNA here is from genome assembly GCF_040655255.1 of Kitasatospora sp. NPDC050463. Taxonomy (NCBI): domain Bacteria; kingdom Bacillati; phylum Actinomycetota; class Actinomycetes; order Kitasatosporales; family Streptomycetaceae; genus Kitasatospora; species Kitasatospora sp. NPDC050463. Next base: position 64,895 of record NZ_JBFAJO010000035.1, on the reverse strand, counting down.
GCCGCGACCGCCTACGCGGAGGTGGTGGAGATGCACTCCTGCCGCAACACCCGCCGACTGGGCGAGCTGATCACCCGACTGCTACCGATCTGACACGTGGTCAGGCTCGCGATGCGGCTCAACCGTCCAGTCGGCGCAGGAAGTCCAGCAGTGCGGCATTGACCTCGGCCGGCCGCTCCTGCTGCGTCCAGTGGCCCGCACCGGGGAGAGTGACGTGCCGGTGCAGCCTCGGCGTGAGGTGCTCCAGCGACTGGCGCAGCGCGTCCGGACCCACCAGCACCGACACCATGTCCCGGTCCCCCGCCACGTAGAGCGCGGGCACCTCGATGCCGCGCCCGGCGAAGGCGGCGAGCAACTCGTTGTTGCGGTCGATGTTGCGGTACCAGTTGAGCGGACCGGTGAAGGCCCGCTCGCCGTGCCCGGCGTAGTCGGCCGCGAAGGCCGCGATGTCGGCCTCGGTGAGCCAGTCGGGCAGCTTCTCCGGGTCGGGGACGGTGTCCAGCAGCGTCTGCCCCTGCGGGACGACCCAGGCACTCGGCCGGTCGGCACCGGGACGGTCGCCGGAGCCGCTGAACAGGATGCGACGGAAGGTGGAGTGCGGGTCCCGGGCGAGTTCGGCGTCGGCGACCCCGGGCTGCTGGAAGTAGATCTGGTAGAAACCCTCGCCGAACCGCTCCCGGGACCGCGCCAGCGGCGGCAACCCGGAGACCGGGAGCGGCGGGACGCTCAGCCCGGCGACGCCGCGCACCAGGTCGGGTCGCAACGCCGCGGTCGACCAGGCGACCGGCGCGCCCCAGTCGTGGCCGACCACCACCGCCGGCCCTCCTCCCAGCGCGCCGATCAGGGACGTGACGTCACCGACCAGGTGGAGCAGGGTGTAGGCGTCGACGGCCGCCGGCTGCTCACTGCGGGCGTAGCCGCGCTGGTCGGGGGCGACCACCCGGTAGCCGGCCGCGGCCAGCGGCGCGAACTGGTGCCGCCAGGAGTACCAGCTCTCCGGGAAGCCGTGCAGCAGCAGGACCAGCGGCCCCTCCCCCTGCTCGGCCAGGTGGAGCCGGAGGCCGTTCACCTCGATGTCGCTGTGCCTGATGTCGCCGAACGCCTCGCTGCTCTGCCTGTTCACGTCGCCCCCCTGCTCCTCAGCCGTTCCCGGATCGTCGCCGGACCGATGACGTCCGACCGGTCGCTGTCCACCCTGCCCAGCGGAACGGCCCGGGAACCACCCGGTTCCCGCCCGCTCCGGCACGGCACGGGTCCGGTCGGCCCCGGCTCCCGTCACCCCGCCTGGGCGAGCTTCTCCTGCGCGTCGGCGAGGTCCTCGGCCGTGGGCGCGTCGTCCTGGGTGAGCCGGTGGCGCCAGTACCCACCGAACTCCACCGACGCCCTGGCCAGCCCACGCTCCCCCACCAGGTGACGCCGGAGCGCCCGGACCGCCGACGCCTCACCGGCCAACCAGGCGAAGGGCGTACCGGCGGGCAGGTCCGCGGCGCGGACGGCCTCGGTCAGCGGCCGGCCGGGGGCGGCGCCGTCGCGGTGCAGCCAGTGCACGGTCAGGTCGGCACGGGTGGCCAGCGGTTGGCGCTCCGCCGCGTCGGCCACCTCGACGAACGCGACCGCCCGGGTGCCGGCGGGCAGGGCCTCCAGCAGCGTGGCGATCGCGGGCAGCGCCGTCTCGTCCCCGGCCAGCAGGACCCAGTCGGCTCCGGCGACGACGGCGGCGAGCGGGACCGGCCTGGCGTAGAGCTCGGAGGGGCCGACCATGCCGAGCCGGTCCCCCGGCCGGGCGCGGGCCGCCCAGGCGCTCGCCGGGCCGCGGTCGCCGTGCAGCACGAAATCGACCTCCAGCACCCGGCTGCCGGGGCGCCTGCGGCGGACGGTGAAGCTGCGCATCCACGGCCGCTCGTCCTCCGGGACGGCCAGGTAGGCCTGGTACCAGCTCACCGGGTCGTCGCTGTGACCGGGCAGGACGGGCTCCGTCTGGCCGGGCCTGGGGAAGCAGAGTTTGACCTGCTGATCGGGGGTGCGGCCGACGCCCTCGTCGAGCGACTCCGCCTCGAACGTGACGCGAGCCGTCCGCGGCGTGACCCGCTCGACCCCGATGACCTGGATGTATGTGACGGGCACTGCCACCGTCGGACCCTCCGGTTTCGGCTCCACTGATAACCTTACGCCATAAGGAATTGCCCCCAGGGGGATACTTTACGGCATAAGGAGTTGTTCCGGTGACCGTATTCGCCGGCCAGGGCGATGCCCGCCGCTCGATGCCCCTGCTCTGGCGCGGGCCGGAGGAGCCGCGCACCGGGCGCAGCGGCCCCAAGCCCGCCCTGAGCGTGGACGCCATCGTGGCCGCCGGGATCGCGGTCGCCGACGCCGAGGGGCTGGCCGCGCTGTCGATGCGCGCGGTCGGCGAACGGCTGGGCCGCACCGCCATGGCCCTGTACACGTACGTGCCGGGCAAGGCCGAGCTGCTCGACCTGATGCACGACCGGGTGCTCGCCGAGCTGCCCACCGACCACGACCGCGCCGACGGCTGGCGGGCCGCCACCACGGCCTGGGCCGAGGAGGCCTTCACCTGCTACCTGCGCCACCCGTGGGTGCTGCAGATCTCCCAGGCCCGGCCGGTCATGGGCCCGGCCGAGCTGGGCGCGATGGAGACGGTGCTGCGGGTCCTGGACGGCGCCGGCCTGGAGCCGCCGCTGCTGCGCGGGGTGGTCGCCGCCCTCTGGCAGCTGGTCCGCGGGATGGCCCGGACGGCCGCCGAGGCCCACGTCGCGGCGGCGGACACCGGCATCGCCGACGATGAGTGGTGGTATGCCCGCTCCGCCCAACTCGCCGAACTCGCACCCGACTTCGCGGAGCGCTTTCCACTGCTCACCGCCCTGGAGAGCGGCGCCGCCGCCCCCGCGCCCGGTGACGGCGCCGGCTACCTGGAGGACCGCACCCGGGAGGCCTTCCGCACCGGCCTCGCCGTCCTGCTGGACGGCGTCGAGACGGCGGTCGCCCGACCGGGGCGGTCGTAGGGCCCGCCGTCGCCCTACCCGGGCCTGCCGTCGGCGCGCCCGGCCGGCGGGCACAGGTGTCCCGCTGCCCGGGTGACGGTCGGTCCGAGCGGGTACGCCCGGTCACCGCATCAGCGTAGGCGGGCGGTCCACCGGTGCCCCTCACCAGGGCCGCACCGGCCACGATCATCACCATGGACCCGGCGGTCTCGTGACCGTCCGGGCCGAGGTGACGCACGAAACCGAGGAGGCGCACGCCCCGGAGGTGGCCGGCGGTCGGGGCGGGGCCCGGACGGAGCAGCGCACCCGGCGCGCCGGCCACGGCGCAGGTACGTTCGCGGTGTGCAGCAGAGGTCACACCACGTCAGAGGAGCGGCCGCGGCCGGTGCCGTCGCCGCACTGGTACTCGCCGCGGCGACGGCCGCGGCCGTCGCGCAGGACGCGGCCTCCGTGGTCGGCGGGGAGCGGCTGGGCCGGCCCGCCGTCCAGGTGGCGCCGCTGGCCGGGGCGCCCGCCCTGCCGGCCGCACTCACCGGGCGGTCCTGGCTGGTCGCCGACGCGACCACCGGCGACGTCCTGGCCGCGCAGAACGCGCACGTGCCGCTGCCGCCCGCGAGCACGTTGAAGATGCTGTTCGCGGACACCGTGCTGCCCAAGCTGGACCGCTCCCGGGAGCACAAGGTCGCCCCGGTGGAGCTGGCCGACCTGGGCGTGGGCAGCAGCCTGGTCGGCATCAAGGAGAACCTCCCGTACCGGGTGGAGGACCTCTGGCGGGGCGTCTTCCTCAGCTCCGGCAACGATGCGGTGCACGTCCTGGCCCACATGAACGGCGGGCTCGCGCAGACCGTGGCCCAGATGCAGGACCGCGCGCTGGCCCTGCAGGCCCGGGACACCCACGTGGTCTCCCCCGAGGGCTACGACCAGGAGGGGCAGGTCTCCTCGGCGTACGACCTGACGCTGTTCGCCCGGGCCGGGCTGCGCAACAAGGACTTCCGGGCGTACTGCTCCACCCGTACCGCGCGCTTCCCGGGCGGGGTGGACAAGACGACCGGGCAGCGCACCACCTTCGACATCGCCAACACCGACCGGCTGCTCGGCACGTACCCGGGCCTGATCGGTGTGAAGAACGGCTACACCACCGGCGCCGGGGCGACCTTCACCGGGGCGGCCGAACGCGGCGGCCGCACGCTGCTGGTGACGGTGATGCACCCGGAGTCGCAGAGCAAGGTGTACGACGAGGCGGCGAGCCTGCTCGACTGGGGCTTCGCCGCGGCGGGCAAGGTGGAGCCGGTCGGCCACCTCGTGGAGGAGCCGGCCGCTTCGGCCTCCGCCGAGGCCGGGGCGGGAGCCGGGGTTACGGGCGTGGTGCCGCATGCGATCCGGCAGGCCGATCACGCGCTGGGCCCGGCCGGGTGGACGGCCCTGGCACTCTGCGGGACGCTGGCGCTCTGGGCCACGGGTCGGGCCCGGGCCAGGCGGCTGCACCTGCGGCAGCGTCCGGCGGCCGTCGAGGCCGTCCCCGCGCCGCTCGCCTTCACCCGGCCGGGTGCCACCGCGCTGGGCGGTTCGACGGCGCTGGGCGGTCGCCGGCGCAGGCGCGCGGCCCGGACCGTCCGGGCGACCGTGGTGTCGGCGCGCCGACGTCTGCGCACGCGCTAGCACGACGTGGCCTTCGCCTCCCGCCCCGGCCCCGGCTCCCGCCCCGGCCCCCGAGCGCGCCACCGGGCGGCGGCCCGCGGCCCGACGGACGGCGGGTCCGTCAGGCGGCGGTCCGTCAGGCGGCAGTGCGACGGCCGCAGGTCGGCGCTGCTAGGCGGGCGGCGACGACGACGGCGCGCCCTAGAATGCGGCCATGGACGCCGCCACCCCCGACCCCGCCCCGCAGGACCGGCTCGAACGCCTGGTCCGCCTCTCCACCGGGAGCTACCTCCTGCTCACCACCTACCGGAAGGACGGCACCGCCGTGCCGACCCCGGTCTGGGTGGTCCGCGACGGCGACGCGCTGGGCGTCTGGACCGTCACCGACTCCTGGAAGGTCAAGCGGATCCGCAACCGCGCCGACGTCCTGGTCGGACCCTGCGACGTCAAGGGCCGACCGACCGGCAAGCAGTACCCGGCCACCGCCGAGATCCTCGACCCCGGGCGGACCGCCGCCTACCGGACGCTGCTGCGGCAGAAGTACGGCCTGCTGGGCGTGGTCACCCTGCTCGGCAGCCGACTGCGGCGCGGCGAGCGCGGCACGGTCGGCATCCGGATCACACTGACGGGCTGAACCGCTCCGGCGCGGCCGTCCCTTCGTGCGCCCGGGCGCAGTTGTCCAGGATCACCCGGGCCACCAGCTCCGGATCGTCGTTCATCGGCACGTGCCCGCAGCCCGGCAGCCGGATCAGCCGGGCCGCCGGGAGTTCACGCAGCGCGCGAACTCCCTGACGGCGCAGCAGGATACGGTCACGGCTGCCCCAGGCGACGGTGACCGGCAGGGCGCCGACGTCGCCCGCGAAGCGCAGCCCGCGGCCGGCCGCGAGGGTGGGGCCGAACCCGGTCGCCTCGCGCAGCGCCCGGGTCTCGGCGACCGCGGCGGCGGGCTCCCGCCGGCCCGGGCGGGCGTAGATGGTGCTGACCAGCAGCGCGCGGCCGGCCGTGCAGCGGGCGATCCGCCCGACGGCGGCCGGCGGCAGCAGCCGCGCGCCGAGCCGCATCCCGCCCAGCACCGCATAGGCGTAACGGCGCTCGGCCTCCGTCCAGAACCCGGCCGGGGCCAGTGCCGTCACCGAGCGGGCCAGCCCGGCCCGGCCGAGGCCGAGGGCCAGCAGCCCGCCGAGCGAGTTCCCCGCGACGTGCGGCCGCTCGACGCCGAGCTCCGCGCAGAGCGCCCCGAGCACCGGGACCACCGCCTCCAGCCCGTACGGCACGCCCGACGGCAGGGCGGGCGACGCGCCGAACCCCGGCAGGTCGACGGCGATCACCTCGTGCCGCTCGGCCAGTGCGGGCAGCACCGGCTCCCAGGCCTGCCAGTGGTGGCCCACTCCGTGCAGCAGCAGGAGCGGGCTGCCGGACCCGAGCCGCTGGTGGCGCACGGTCACCTCCCCGGATCCGTGCGGGGCGGGCAGCGCGAAGGTGACGTCGGCGGGCATGCGGCTCCTCGGTTGGACGCGACGTCAGCAAGAATTACCGACGAGTAGCCCACTCGGCAAGGGGCCCGCACCGCGCCCGCCACACCACCGGGCCGGGCTCAGTACCGCAGGGCCCTGACCACGACCGGCAGCAGTGTCTCGTCCGCCGGCCGGCGGCTGAACGCGACCGGCGAGGCCTTCGCCCCCGGCGCGAGGTGTTCGGCGCCGACGACCGCGCTGTCCACGGCCTTCCCACTGGTGTCGGTGAAGTCGACCTGGACCGCGTACGAGGCGGTGTCCAGCCCGCTGTTGGTGATGGTGACCACGACGGCGTGCAGCCCCCCGGTCTGTGCCCGCGCCACCCCGGTCACGGTGACGTCGCCCAGCGCGTTGCCCCCGTTCTCCACGTTGCCCAGCGCGGCCTGCGCGTTCGTCCTCAGCTTCTCGCTCTGCGCCGAGACGGACGCCGCGAACGAGGCGGCCGCGGCCGAGGCGGACTCGGCCGCCGCCGACACCGAGGCCAGCGCCGACTCCGCCGGCGAGGCCAGCCCGGACGGCGGCTCCCCCGAGAACGAGGACGGGTTGGGCGCCGTGCTGAGCGTCGACGCCCCCGAGGAGGTGACCGACGGATTGGTCGACGAACTGCTGCACGCGGCGAGTACGGCGGCCCCGGTCAGCGCGGCCACCAACGCCACGGCACGGGGCCCCGCCCACCTCCGGCGCGCACCCTCGGCAGGACGGTTCGGGAAGCTATGGAGTTCACGCACCGGGGTTCCCTCTTCTGATCGGTGTCCAGCGGCCGACGGCCCCTACGTCCCCATGCTTCGCAACCACCGCCCCCGCCGCGAAACCTGCTGCCCCGTTCGGGTGCCCCGGCGCCCCGCCGACGCCTCCGCCAGCGCCTGAAGATCACGTTCCGGTTGCATGCACACAATCTGCGGAAAGCCAGGCCGGAGCGCCCGTCAAAGAGGCTAGGCTCCCTGCTGGCCGCCCCGGGCACCGGTCGGTGGCCGGCCACAGTCGACGGCTGCTCCGGCGGGGCGGCCCTGGCCCTCCGGGGGACATTCGTGCAGGAAATGGTCAAGGGCGCCAACGTCGGCCTGGCGGCGCTGAGCGACAGCGCCGACTCCGTCATCGTGAGCCTGGGCTGGAGCAGCCCGGGCGGCGACGGGGACGCCGATGTGTCCGTGCTGCTCTTGACCGGGGACGGCAAGGTGCGGAGCAACGCCGACTTCTTCTTCTACAACAACCCGGCGGCCACCGACGGCAGCGTCCAGCTGCTCGGCCAGACCCCGACCGAGGCCGGTACCGAGGACCGGATCCAACTCGACCTGACCGCCGTGCCCGCCGACGTCGAACGCCTGGTCATCGCGGCCAGCCGGCACCAGCGGGCCGCGTTCGGCCGCCTGGACGGCCTCCGCCTCGAACTCGCCGACAGCACCGGGGAGCAGCTGCTCGGCTTCGCCATCACGGACGCGGACTCGGAGAGCGCCTTCGTCTTCGGCGAGATCTACCGCCGCAACCAGGAGTGGAAGTTCCGCGCCGTCGGGCAGGGGTACGACACCGGCCTGGCCGGGCTGGCCACCGACTTCGGCATCGACATCGACGACGACGCGGGCGACGGGAGCGCGCCCGCGGACGAGGTCGCTTCCGGTTCCGACGCGGAGGAAGCCCCGGCCCCGGCGTCCACGCCCGCCGACGCCTCCGCCTCCGCCGGCGCACCCGCCGCCAAGGCGCTGGTACCGGCCCAGGCCCGGGCGCCCGAGGCCACGCCCACCGCGCCGGCCGCGCCCAAGCGCCTGCGCACCGCCAAGAAGCGGGTGGCCCGCCCGAAGACCCCCAGGCCGTCACTGGCCGAGAACGACGCCTGGCGCTCGGCCCGGCTCTTCCCCGCGACCAGCCTCAAGAACGACCGCGAGCGCGAGGTCCGGGCCACCTCCGTCCTGCTGTCCGTGATGGCGCAGGTCCCCGCGTTCGGCCGCCGGCTCACCGCGGCGTTCGGCGCGCCCGCCGGCCGGATGGAGACCTTCACCGAGGTCTCGCTGCCGCACGGCGACTCCCCCAAGCGCCCCGACGGCGTGATCCGGGTGGAGCGGGCCGGGCGGCTCTGGACGGCCCTGATCGAGAGCAAGACCAACGGCAACCCGCTGAAGGCCGAGCAGGTCCAGGACTACATGGACATCGCCGCCCGGCGCGGCTACGAGGCGGTCATCACGCTCTCCAACGACGTCGCACTGGAGGGCAGCCCGCTCGTCACCGTCAAGATCGACGGCCGCCGCAAGCACAAGGTGCTGCTCTGCCACCTCTCCTGGGCCGACGTCACCAACCAGGCGAAGATGCTGCTCCACCACGACGACCTCGCCAACCCCGCCCACCGGTGGCTGCTGGAGGAGCTCCTGCACTACCTCCAGCACGAGAACTCGGGCTGCCACGGGTTCCAGAACATGGGCCCGGCCTGGGTGCCGGTGCGCAACGGCCTCGACGACGAGACGCTCACCCCGGGGGACGAGCGCGCCGTCCAGGTCGTCGAGAGCTGGGAGCGGCTCATCCGCCAGGTCTGCCTCCAGCTCGGCGGCGAACTCGGGGTCAAGGTGCTGCCCGTCCAGCGGGCCCGGCGCGGCGACGACCCGCTGACCCGGCGGACCGCGCTCGCCGACCGCCTCTGCACGGACGGCCGGCTCGTCGCCGAGATCAGGGTCGACGACACCGTCGGCAGCTTCGAGCTGACGGCCGACCTGCGGGTCGGAAAGCTGCGCACCTCCATCGAGGTCCCGGCCCCGGAGCAGGGCTACCCGCTCAGTTGGGTCAAGCGCCTGGTCCGCCAGCTCGCCGAGGCACCGGCGGACCTGCACATCGAGACCCTGACGGACGGCACCGCGGCCGGGCCCCGGGGCACCCTGGAGAAACTCCGCCCCGAGCCCGGTGACCTGCTGCCGAAGGACTCCTCGAAGATCACCGGGTTCCGGCTCTCCCTCTCGAAGACCATGGGCAGCACCCGGGGCAATGCCGAGTCGGGCTTCATCCGCAGCGTCGACGCCGCCGTCGAACGGTTCCACACCGCGGTGATCGCCCACCTCGACCACCGGGCGGCCCGCCGCTGACCGTCGCAGGTCCGCCGCCGGGGCCGGGGCCGCACCTGCGGCTCCGGCCCTTTCGTGTTCCGGTGGGGCGATTCGCACCGTACGGGAACCAGCGGGGGTGGCGGGCCGACTGCTGGGGGGTGAGTGTGATGTCGCCGGATGGCCGGCCGTGGAGTGTGGTGACGGGGTTCGCCCTGCTGTTGGTGGTGGTGTTCGTGGCGGCGTTCACGCTGGGGCGCGGCGCAGGACCGGTGTCGCCGGGCCTGACGCCCGGCAGCGGCGGCGGGTGGGCGCCGGGGATGAGCGGGCACGACATGGGGGTGGGCCGGTGAGCGCCGTCGCGGATGCGCGGGCCGGGGCACTGGTCAGTACCGATCTGGCGGTCGGCGGGATGACCTGCGCGGCCTGCGTCGGCCGGGTGGAGAAGCGGCTGGCGCGGATCGACGGGGTCACGGCCGGTGTCAACCTCGCCACCGGGCGGGCCCGGGTGCTGCACCCGGCCGGGGTGGGCGTCGAGGAGCTGATCGCCGCGGTCGAGCGGGCCGGGTACACGGCCGAGCCGGCCGGGGCCGGGCAGCCACCGACGGAGCGCGAGGAGGAGCCGGCGCAGCGCCGACAGCTGCTGGTGACGGCACTGGCGGCGGTGCCGGTGGTGGTGCTGTCGATGGTGCCGCCGCTGCAGTTCCCGGCCTGGCAGTGGGTCTGCTTCGGGCTGGCCGTCCCGGTGGTGACGTGGGGCTCGGCCGGGTTCCACCGGCGGGCCCGGCAGGGCCTGCGGCACGGCACGGCGACCATGGACACCCTGGTCAGCCTCGGTGTGGTGGCGTCCTTCGGCTGGTCCGCGTACGCGCTGCTGTTCGGCGGGGCGGGCACGATCGGCATGCGGATGCCGTTCTCGCTCACCGCGGACGGCGGAGGCGCCGCGCACGTCTATCTGGAGGCGGCCGTGGGGGTGCCGCTGTTCGTGCTGGCCGGGCGGCTGGTGGAGGGGCGGGTGCGGCGGCGCAGCGGTTCGGCGCTGCGGGCGCTTGCCGAGCTGGGCGCCAAGGAGGTGTGCGTCCGTGATCCGCAGTCCGGGCTGGAGCGGTTGATCCCGATCGAACAGCTGCTGCCCGGCCGGGAGTTCGTGGTCCGGCCGGGCGAGCGGGTGGCCACCGACGGGGTGGTGGTGGACGGCGGCTCGGCCCTGGACCTCAGCCTGCTGACCGGGGAGAGCGCGCCGGTGGAGGTCGGCCCCGGGGACACCGTGGCGGGCGCCACGGTGAACGTCGGCGGTGCGCTGGTGGTCCGTGCCACCGTCGTCGGCGCGGACACCCAACTGGCCCGGATCACCGCACTGGTGGCGGACGCGCAGGCCGGCAAGGCCCGGGCCCAGCGGCTCGCGGACACGGTGGCCGGAGTGTTCGTGCCGTGCGTGCTGGCGGTGGCGGTCGCCGTGCTCGGCTTCTGGCTGGGCGCGGGCGCCGATCCGCAGGCGGCGGTGACGGCCGCGGTCGCGGTGCTGGTGGTGGCCTGCCCCTGCGCGCTGGGCCTGGCCACGCCGACCGCGCTGCTGGCGGCGACCGGCCGGGGCGCGGAACTGGGTGTCCTGGTGCGCGGGCCGGAGGTGCTGGAGAGCCTGCGCCGGATCGACACCGTGGTCCTGGACAAGACCGGGACGCTGACGACCGGCCGCACGGAGCTCACCGACCTCACCGTCGTGGACGGCGTGGACGGCGTGGACGCGGACGAGGTGCTGCGACTCGCGGGCGCGGTCGAGCACCACTCGGAGCACCCCGTCGGACGGGCCGTCGTGGCGGCGGCCCGTGCCCGGTGCGGTTCCCTCCCGGCCGTGGCCGGCTTCACGGCCACCACCGGGGTCGGCGTCTCGGGCACCGTCGAGGGGCGGCCGGTCCGGGTGGTCCGGCCGGACGACGCGGCCGGACCGCTGCCCGCCGCGCTGCCCGCCGCGCTGGCCGGGGCGCTGGCCCGGGCCGGGGCGGCCGGCCGCACGCCGGTGCTGGTGGAACTGGACGGGCGGGCGGTGGCGCTGCTCGCGGTCGGAGACACGCTGCGCTCCGGCAGCTGGCGGGCGCTGCACCGGCTGCGCGCGCTGGGGTTGGAGACCGTCCTGCTGACCGGCGACGGCCCCGGCGCCGCCCGCGCGGTGGCCCGCGAGCTGGGCATCGAACAGGTGCACTTCTCGGCCTCACCGGCGCGCAAGGCCGAGGTGGTCGCCGAGCTGAGGGCGGCCGGCCGGACCACGGCGGTGGTCGGCGACGGCGTCAACGACGCCGTCGCGCTGGCCTCGGCGGACCTCGGAGTGGCACTCGCCTCGGGCAGCGACGCCGCGATCGGGGCGGCCGGGCTCACCCTGGTGCGGGGTGACATCGAGGCGGTGGTGGACGCCGTCCGGTTGGCCCGGCGAACGCTGGCCACCATCCGGGTCAATCTGCTCTGGGCGTTCGGCTACAACGTGGTGCTGATCCCGCTGGCCGCGGTCGGGCTGCTGAACCCGATGCTGGCGGCGGTGGCCATGTCGCTGAGTTCGCTGCTCGTGGTGGGCAACAGCCTTCGGCTGCGGACGTGGCGGCCGGGGCGGGGTGGCGGGGCCGCCCGCCGGCGCGGAGACGGGACCGGTCCGGGCCGTGGCACGGCGGGGCGTGGGCGGCGGACCGCCCCGGGGGTGACCGGGTGAGCGCCCGGTTCGGCAGCCGGACGGCCGACCGGCTGCGGGTGGTCGGACCGCCGGTGGCGGCGGCCGCGGTGGCGCTGGCCCTGCTCTCCGGCTGGACGGCGGTCGGCGGGGCCGGGCGGCAGCGCCCGGTGAAGGCCGGGGCGGGCTGGGTGCTGCTGCCGACGACCGGCCGGGCGACCGCCACGGCCGCGTTCTTCACGATCCGCAACCCCGGCGACGTCCCGGACGAACTCACCGGTGCGAGCTGGGAGTTCGGTGGCCTGGTCACCCTGAAGCGGCATCGGCACCAGGGCGCGGCGGGTCGGTGGGAGCCGGTCGCCGCGCTGCCCGTGCCGGGGCGCGGCGAGCTGGTGATGTCACCGGAGGACGCCGACCTGATGATCGTCGACCCGCCGGGCCTGCGGGCCGGGCAATGGGTGGAGTTCACCCTCAGCTTCCGCAACAGCCCGGACCTGCGGCTGAAGGCCGAGGTCGTGCCACCCGGCGGGCGGCGCACCGACTGAGTCCGGGCGGCGGCGGCCCGGTCGGGCCGCCGCCCTCAGCGGTGCGGCACCACCGCGACCGGGGCGTCCGCGTGGTGCAGGACGGCGTGGGCGACCCGGCCGAGCCGCCGGCCGAGGTCGTGCGGGCGGTGGCGCCGCCCGACCACCACCAGATCCGCCACCCCGGAGGCCGCCACCAGCGTGCGGGCGACACCGAGGCCGACCTGCTCGACGAGGTCCGTCCCCGGGTACTGCTCGCGCCACCCGGTGAGCGCGACGGAGAGCGCCTTCGTCTCCAGCTCTTCAAGCTCCGCGAACTCGGGCTGCGACGGGACTGGTTCTTCCTTCCCCTGCGGATCACGAACCGCTGCTGTCGGGCGGCGCTTCCTGACGCACCGTCGCTCCCCCACTCTCGCGGCGGGGGTGGGTGGGGACCAGGGGCCGACGGGCCCTCCGGCCAGGGCCGGAAGTCCCGCCGGGTGTGTACGGCGCGCTGCCCGACAGCCGCAGCGCCGCCGCCCGTCCGATCGGCACCAGCCGGCGCGGCGGCGCCCCGGCGGAGGACGGCCGACGGTGGCCGGACAGCCGCCCCGTCCGCAGCCGATGGCGGACGGCCTCGTCGCTCAGGGTGCGGCCGCGATCAGGCCGAGCAGGCCGTCGAACCGGCGGTAGAGCACCCGACCGCGCCGCGTCCCGGGCTGGGTGAAGAACAGGAACGGCAGGTCGGCGGCGCAGAGCCGGTCGACGGCCCGCACCTCCGTCAGTTCGGGCGCGCCGACGGGGCTGAGGGTGAACGGGACGACCGGGCGGGTGGGCGGCCCGGCGGCGGCGGTGCGCGCGAGCCGGTAGCCGGTGGGGCCGGTCCGGTAGACGACGGCGTCGGTCTCGGTGGCGGGGTCGGTGAACAGGTGGATGTCGAAGTCCATCGCGTCCATGGTCCGGGCCGCCGCGTCGGGCGAGCACCAGACCAGGTGGGCCTCCTTGCGCCGCACGATGTGGCGCGGCCCGGCCGAGGACGGGAGGGCGGTACGCAGGACGCCGGCACGCGGGAGGCCGGTGCACGGGTGCGCGCCGAAGGGCGACGCCCCGGCGGACGCCGGCGCCCGGCCGGCGCGCGACGCCCCGCCCTGCGCGGGAACGGCCGAGAGCAGGCCCCGCCCGCCCGCCCGGCGCGGCCACGGCAGCGGCGTCCAGCCGGTGGTGACGGCCGCGATCCGGGCGCGCAGCCCCTCGGCCAGCCGGTCCAGGGCCGCGGCCCGGTCGGTGGCGGCCTCCTGGACGCGGATCCGCCGGCCGTCCACCTCGGCGTTGACCTGCGCGAGCACGGTCACCGCGCCGACCGGCCGGATCCGCACCCGGACCGCCTCGACCAGGGCGTCCGCCCCGCTCACCACCGCGGCGATCCGGGCTCTGGTGTCGATCGCGACGCCTCGCGACAGCCCCTCGTCCACCTGTATCGCGACCAACTCGCCCACCTCAGGCCTCTCCTGTCCAGTCACGCCGTTCGCCGTCCCGTCACGTCTGCCCACCGGTGCGCCCCGCACACCCGTGCGGCGCTCACGATCCCGGTGCCGCGCGGCACCGGCAAGGGCCGAACGGCCCGTCGGCGCCCGCCGCCCGGCCCGGCCTCGCACCCGCCCGGCGCGACGAGCGACTCCGGCCGGCGCCGAACCGACCCCCGCCCGGGCCGGCGACCACCCGTCCGCCGCCGGATCATGCGGGCGGAGCGCCACAAAGATGGGGGCCCGTCCCCCATGCCCCGGTGGCCACGCCAGAGCAAGGATCAGCACCGAGGGCGGCGGCTTCGACGGCGACGCGGCCCTCTCGCGGCATCGGAGGTGCGGTGGTGGCAGAGGTGGACGCCGTGCGCAGAGCGCACCCCGACGGGGGCGGCGCACCGGTTCAGGGCCCGGTCGCACCGGCGTCCGGCAAAGCCGCCACGACGCCGCACCCTCCGATGCCCGGCGATGCTCCGGTCCGGGTCAGCACGGTCGCACCCGCACCGGCGCCAGCTCCCGGCACCCGACCGGCCACTCGGCCGGCCCTGACCCGGCGGGCCCCGACGGACCGGCCCGCGTGGTGGGAGCGGGCGCTGACCCCCGGCCTGCCCCGACCCGCCGGCCGGCCCGACTGGGCCGCCTTCACCGAGGCCGCCGTCGCCGCAGCACCCGTGCGGCCGATCGTCCCGCGCGCCGCCTACCCGGGTCTGACCGGTTTCGTCCTGATCCTCGCGCCGTTCGCCGAACGCGCCCTCGTCCGGCTGCAGGCCGCCCTCGACCCGGCCGTCCACCGGTCCGGCCACCTGGACGTCCCCGCCCTGCGGGCCGACTTCACCGCCCGCCTCGCCGAGCGACTCGGCCGGATCGCCGCCCGCACCCTGGTGCTGGAGCTGCACACCGCGCGGGCCGGCGGGCGGCTCGCCGGCAGCACCGCGCAGGAGCGGTTCCGCTCCTTCCTCGCCCTCACCGCCCGCCGCGACGGCCTCGCCGCGCTGCTGCGCGAGTACCCCGTCCTGGCCCGGCTGCTCGCCCGGGCCTGTCTGGACGCCGCCGACGCGCACGCCGAACTGCTCAACCGCTTCGCCGCCGACCGGCCACTGCTGGTCGCCGGCCTGCTGCGCGGCGCCGACCCCGGGCCGCTGCTGGCCGTCGAGTCCGACGCCGGCGACCGCCACCGGCGCGGCCGCGCCGTCGCGGTGCTGCGCTTCGCGAGCGGCGCCGCCGTCGTCCACCGCCCTCGCCCGCCCGCCGCCCACCGGCACTTCAACACCCTGCTGGACTGGCTCGCCGCACAGCCCGGTGTGCCCCGGCTGCGCACGCTCGGCCTGCTGGACCGGGGTGGCTACGGCTGGACCGAGTTCGCCGAGGCCCGCCCCTGCCTGACCGCCTACGAGGTCGAACGGTTCTACCGGCGCCAAGGCGCACTGCTGGCGCTGCTGCACGCCCTGGACGGCACCGACCTGCACTACGAGAACCTCGTCGCCGCCGGGGACCAGCCGGTGCTGGTGGACGTGGAGACGTTGTTCCATCCGCCGGCCCGGGCCTGTCGGGCGCAGGACCCGGCAGCCCGGGCGCTGGAGGAATCGGTCCACCGGGTCGGTCTGCTGCCGCAGTGGCTGCTCGGTGACGACGGCGCCGTGGACGTCTCCGGCATCGGCGGCGGTGGCCGGCGGGCCACCTCCCCGGTCGAGGGGGTGGACTGGGCGAACGCCGGCACCGACGAGATGCGGCTGGTGCGGCGCACCCGCCCGCTCGCCGAGGCCCGCAACCGGCCCTGGCTGGACGGCGCGCCCGCCGACCCGGCCGACCACACCGAGGCACTGGTGGCCGGCTTCCGCGCCGGCTACACCGCCGTCACCGCAGGGCGCGACCAACTCGTGGGCCCCCGAGGGCTCTTGCGATCCTTCGCAGAGGACGAGGTCCGGGTGGTGCCGCGTGCCACCCGGGTGTACGCGCGGCTGCTGGACGAGTCGACCCACCCGGACGTGCTGCGCGACGCCGCCGCCCGGGGCGCGGTCCTGGAGCTGCTGCGCACCGACGCCGTCGCCGACCCGGGGCGCCCGGAACTGGCCGACCACGAGCTCGCCGACCTCCACCGCGGCGACGTCCCGCTCTTCACCACCCGCCCCGGCAGCCGCGACCTGTGGACCTCCGCAGGACGCCGGCTCCCCGGCGAGCTCGCCGCGACCGGCCTGGCCCGCGTCGAGGCCAAGCTGGCGGCGCTCGGCGAGGTCGACCGCAAGGACCAGGAGTGGATCGTCCGGGCGGCGATGGCGGGCACCGCCGCGGCTCCCGCACACCGCCCCGGCCGGCCGGCGCCGGAGAACGTCTGGGCCACCGCGCCCGAACCGGAGCAACTCCTGGCCGCCGCCCGGGGCGTGGGCGACCGGCTGGTCGCGGCCGCGTACCGGGGCCGCTCGTGCACCAACTGGCTCGGCCTGGAGCTGCTCGCCGACCGCTACTGGCGGGTCCGGCCGCTCGGCGCCGACCTGGCGGGCGGGTACACCGGCACCGCGCTGTTCCTCGCCCAGCTGGCCGCCCTCACCGGCTCCGACCGCTACGCCGAGGTGGCCCGGCGGGCACTCGCGCCCGTTCCCGGCCTGCTCGACACCCTCGGCGCGCACCCCGACCGGCCGGCCGCCGTCGGCTCGGGCGCCTTCGCCGGCCTCGGCGGGATCGCCTACGCGCTCACCGAGATCGGCCGCACCCTGGACGACCCGCTGATCCGGCAGTGGACCGGCCCGGCCGTCGCGCTCACCTCGGCCGCCGCCGCCCGGGAGGCCGACTCCGGTGTGCACAGCGGCACCGCCGGCGGGCTGGCGGCGCTGCTCGCCGTGCACACCGCCACCGGCCGGCCCGAGGCCCTGTCCGCCGCGGCGGACTGCGCCGACCGGCTCGCCGCCGCCCCGGTGCCCGCCGGTACCGGCTTCGCCCACGGTTCGGCGGGCACCGGCTGGGCGCTGCTGCGCTACGCGGAGGCCGTCGGGGAACCCGCCGACGGCCCGCACCACCGGGCGGGCCTCGCCGCCCTGCACGCCGCCACGAGCGCCCGCGCCCGGGAGTCCTCCTGGTGCCGGGGCCGACCCGGCATCGCCCTCGCGGTGGTCGACAGCCCGCTCGCCCGCGCGGACCGCCGGCTCACCGAGTGGGCCCAGCGCGCCGTCCGCAACACCGCGCGTGCCGCCCCGTCGGCCGACCAGAGCCTGTGCCACGGCGAGTCGGGCGTCCTGGAGCTGCTCGGCCGCAGCGGCCCGACCGCCGGGCGGACGCCCTGGGTGCGCCGGGCGGGCGCGCTGCTGGCCGGCGTCGACCAGGACGGCCCGCGCTCCGGCGCCCCCGGGTCCGTGCCGCACCCGGGCCTGCTCACCGGCCTGGCCGGGATCGGCCACGGGCTGCTCCGGCTGGGCTTCCCCGAGCAGGTGCCCCCGGCCCTGCTGCTCCGCCCCCGCCACCCGGCCGATCGGCCGGTCCCCTGACCGCACCGCCGTTCACGTCCTCGACGACCGCAGCGGCGCGGCGGGCGAGCACCGCTCGCCCGGGCTCCACCCACGCCATGACTCGCTCCAACGACGAACGGGAGTACGCACCGCATGAACGACACCGATCTGGCACTGACCTGGAAGCAGCCGGAGGCCCGGCCCGACGAGGCGGTGGACCACCCCGCCGGGGACATCCGGCTGCGGGCCGGCGGCGGGCTGGGCCTGCGTTCGCAGCTGCTGTCCGCCGCCGGCGGCGCCGCGGCACCGGCCTTCGAGTTCCCCACCATGACCGTCCCGATCTGACCGCACCGGGGCGCCGGGCACCACTCCACCGTCGGACGACACCGACACCGACACCGACACTGAAACCGAGACTGGAACCGACCTCGACACCGACGCCGGACGACGCGCCCGCGAGGCCGCGGCCGGCCCGGCGGCCGCCACCGGGGACCGGGCAGCGCCCCGGTGGCGGACCGGACGGGCGTCTCGCCGATGTGGCCGTAAGGTAATCACCCCGTGCCGGAGCCGTGGTAACTTCGTGGCCGATTCACCACCTACAGATCGGACAGGTCGTCAAGTAGCCTGCGGCCATGCGGACCACTTCGTCGATCACCGTCGGCCGGGCAGCCGAGCTCAGCCTGCTCGGCAGCGCCCTCGCCGCCGCCCGGCAGCGGTCCGGACAGGCGCTCTTCCTGCTCGGCGAGGCCGGGATCGGCAAGTCCCGGCTGGCCGGCGAGTGCGCCTACCAGGCGTACGGGCTCGGGCTGCCGGTACTGCGCGGCCGCGGCAGCTCCACCGGGACGGTCACCCCGTTCCGGCCGCTGATCGAGGCGCTCTCCTCCCGCTTCCGGGCCGCCGGCCCGCCCACCGACCCCGAACTCGACCCGTACCGGCCCGCCCTCGCCCGGCTGGTGCCCGAGTGGCGCGGGGCGGCGGCCGGGGCCGGCGTGTACCCCGAGACGGTGGTCGAGCTGGCCGAGGCGCTGCTGCGGCTGCTCGCCGTCCTCGGCCGGGAGCACGGGTGCGTCCTGCTGCTGGAGGACCTGCACGACACCGACGCGGAGACGGTCGCCGTGCTGGAGTACCTGGTCGACAACCTGGCCGACCTGCCCGTCCTGCTGGTCGCCACCCTGCGGGCGGAGCCGGGCCCGGCGCTGGACCTGGTCCGGGCCGCCGAGCGCCGACGCGCCGCCGGCGTCACCGAACTGCGCCCGCTGGCGCCGGCCGACGTCCGGGCGATGGCCGCCGCCGTCCTGGGGAGCGAGGCCGCCGACGTGCCGGCGGCCGTCCTGGAGACGCTGGCCGAACGCGGTGACGGCTGCCCCTACCTGATCGAGGAACTGCTCGCGGACATGCTGGCCGGCGGCACACTGCACCGCGCCGGCGGTCGCTGGGAGGTGGCCGGCGGCCTCCGTACCGGCGTACCCGGCACCATCGTCCGCAGCTGGGGCCGGCGGATCGACCAGCTGGACCCGCCCGTGCGCGAACTCCTGCTCACCGCCGCCACCCTGGGCAGCCGGTTCTCGGTCGCCACCGTCCAGCTGATCACCGGTTACGACGACCGCACCCTCTTCAGCCATCTGCGGTCGGCCTCCGAGGCCAACGTCATCGTGCCCGACGGCGCCGCTCCGGACCGGTACGCCTTTCGCCACGCCCTCACCGCCGACGCGGTCACCGCCGCCCTGGCCCCCGCCGAGCGCGCCGCGGTGGCCCGCCGGGCGGCCCGGGCGATCCTCCGAGCCGACCCGGAACTCGCCGACGAGCGCCGCCAATTGGTCGCCTCCCTGCTGCTGGCCGGCGGGGACCGGAGGGGCGCCGCCGGGCATTTCGCCGAGGCCGGGCGGCGCGTCCTGGAGGCCGGTGCCGCCGGGTCGGCGGTGGTGCTGCTGGAGCGGGCGCACGAGCTCGCCGGGGACGCCGAACGGGCCGCCGTCACCGAACAGTTGCTGCCGGCCCTGGCCGAGGCCGGCCAGCTCGACCGCGCGTTCGAGCTGGTCCGCACACTGCCCCCGGTCCGGCCGGAGCCCACGGCCGTCCGCGACCCGACCACCCGCACCCCGGCCGTCGACCGCCGGGTCGACCTGCACACCCGGCTCGCCTGGGCTGCCGTGATGGCCGAGCGCACCACCGAGGCCGCCGCCCAGGTCGCCGCCGCCCGCGCCCTCTCCGGCGCGCACCCGCGCCCCGAGCAGGACGCCGCACTGGTCGTCGTCGAGGGCCATCTGGCGCTCCTGCCCGACCATGTGCCGGGGCCCGCCCCCGCTCCCGACCATGCCCGCGACCACGAACCCGGCGACGAACCCGGCAGCGACCGCACCGGCAGCGACCGCACCGGCCACGACCACGGCGACGAGCACCCGGGGCGGGCCCGCCTCGCCCGGACCGAAGTCCTCGCCCGCCGGGCCGCCGAGGTGGCCGAACGCTCCGGGCAGCCGGTGATCGCCTGCCAGGCCTGGCAGTTGCTCGCCCTGCTGGCCCGTGAACGCGGCTTCGACGACGCCGACGCCTGTCTGGAACGCATGCTCGCGGTGGCCGAGGCCCACGCCCTGCCCGTCTGGCGGGTGGAGGCGCTGCTCCGGCTGGGCGCCAACGCCTTCATGCGCACCGGCGACGGCACCCGCCTCGAACGCGCCCGGGAGGCCGCCGCCGGCCTCGGCGCGATCGTGCTCACCCAGACCCTGGACGGCCTGCTCGCCATGAACGCCGTGCTGCGCGGCGAGTGGCGGACCGCCCGCGAGATCGTCGACCGCTGCCTGGACGCCACCGCCCGGCTGAACAACGTCCCCGCCCACCGCTACCTGCTGCTCGGCTCCGCGACCCTCGCCGCCCACCGCGGCCGGGGCCGCGAGATGGAGCGCGAACTGGCCCGGTTCCGCCAGGCCGGCGGCGAGGAGTCCTTCCTGATGCCCCTGCGCCACGGCCTCTGCCGCGCCATCGGCGCGCTGCTCGCCGAGGACCGCGCGGGGGCCCGCGCCGAGCTGGCCGCCGGCCTCGCCTGGGAGCAGGAGCACCCCAACGTCTTCTACCTGGCCGGCCGGCACGGGCTGCACCCGCTGCTGGAGGTGGCCGAGGGCACCTGGCAGCGCGCCGACCTCACCCGGGCCATGGCCGCGCCGGCCACTCAACTCGCCTGGAACCGCCAGTTCCTGGGCTTCGCCGAAGCCGTACTGCTCGGCCGCGAGAGCCGCCCACAGGACGCCGCCCGCGCCGTCGAACGGGCCCGCGCGGCGGCGGCGCCGTTTCCGCTCGCCCACCACCTGGCACTGCGGCTCACCGCCGAAGCCGCCCTCACCGACGGCTGGGGCGATCCGGTGGGCTGGCTGCGCACCGCCGAGGAGTACTTCCACGAGGCCGGGATCCAGCCGGTCGCCGCCGCCTGCCGGACCCTGCTGCGCCGGGCGGGCGCCAGCGTGGCCCAGCACCGCGGCGGACGCGACGCCATCCCGGCCGGGCTGCGCACCTGCGGTGTGACGCTGCGCGAGTACGAGGTCTTCGCCCTGCTCACCGACCGCCCGGGCAATCAGCAGCTGGCCCGGCAGCTCTCCATCTCCCCCCGCACGGTGGAGAAGCACGTGGCCAACCTGCTCGCCAAGACCGGCCGTCCGGACCGCGCGGCCCTCTGCGAGCTCGCCGCCGAGCTCTGCCCCGAACCCCAGGACCGGAGCCGGGGCCCGTCCTCGGCACCGGTCGCCTGAGGGACGTCCGCGCCGGGGCGACCGCGGTGCCCGGCGGCCCCTCGCCTCAGGGGGTCAGCCGGACGATCTCGCCGACCTCCAGGGCCGCGTACACCACGCCGTCCGGCCCCACCGCGACGCCGTGCGGTTCGGCGGACGGAACGGGCAGCTGGTACCCCTCGTAGCGGCCGTCGGGGGTGAGCGAGCCGATCCGGTTGCCCGCCCATTCGGTGAACCAGAGCCGACCGTCGGGAGCCGCTGCGACGGCGTGCGGGCGCGCGGCCCGGTCGGGCAGCGGGTACTCGGTCACCCGGCCGTCCACCGTGATCCGGCCGACCTGCCCGGCGCCGATCTCGACGAACCAGAGCGCGCCGTCGCCGCCGGCGGCGATGCCGACGGGCGCGGCGCCCTCGGTCGGCAGCGGGTGGAGCGTGATCTCCCCCTCGACGGTGATCCGGCCGACGGCGCCGGTCTGGTTGAGGGTGAACCAGAGTGCGCCGTCCGCCCCGGCCGTGATCATCGACGGGAAGGCGCCGGCCATGGGCAGCGGATACTCCGTCACCCGGCCGTCCACGGTGATCCGTCCGATCCGGTCCGCGTTCAGCTCGGTGAACCAGAGCGCGCCGTCCGGTCCGGCCGCGATCCCGAACGGCCCGGCCGCGTCCGTCGGCAGCCCGAACGACCGCTGCCGCCCGTCGGTGTCGATCCGCCCGATCCGGTGGTCCCGCATCCGGGTGAACCAGAGCGCGCCGTCCGGCCCTGCCGTGATCACCGCCGGCCCGGATTCCGCCGCCGGCGGCCCGAAGCGCCGCACCGACCCGTCCGCCGCCAGCCGCCCGACCTCCCCGGCGTGCACCAGCGTGAACCAGACGCCGCCGTCCGGCCCCACCGCGACGCCGTACGGCCCGCTCCCGCCGTCCGACACCTGGAACCGTTCGATCGTCCCGCGCATCCGCACCCTCCCCTATAGCGACTTGAATCGCATTAACACTCTCGCACACTCCGCCACCCGCCCACCGGGCACGGTCGGTGGCTTCGTCCACCGTCCCGTTCACGGGGATCTGTCCGGTGAGCGTGGCCGCCGACGCCCGGCTCGACGAGGAGGTCCTCGGCCCGGCGGCCGAGGCGGTCGGCCGGGAGCCGAGCCGGCGCGGCCGGTCCGCTACTCCTGACCCGAGGTCACGCCGTCATCGTCGACCCGCTCGGCGTCCTGCGGCCCCGGCTGCCCGCGGTGGGCCGGGTCGGCGGTGCCGCGCAGGACGGAGACCACGCCCACACCGGCGGCGCAGATCGGCACGGCCAGCAGCGCGCCCAGGATGCCGGCGATACCGGCGCCCGCCACCACGGCGACCATGATGGTGGCCGGGTGCAGCTCGACGGTACGGCTCTGGATCACGGGCTGGAGGATGTTCCCCTCGATGGCCTGGACGGCGAGCACGATGCCGAGTGCCCAGAGTGCCGTCCCCAGGCCCCCGTCGGCCAGCGCGACCAGGACGGCGACCGTCCCGGAGAGGAAGGCCCCGACGAACGGGATGTAGGCGCCCATGAAGACCAGCGCGCCGAGCCCGGGCGCACCGGGGATGTCGAGCAGGAGCAGACCGACGGTGATGAAGAAGGCGTCGATCAGGGCGATCAGGGTGGTGCCGCGCATGAATCCGGCCATCGCCTCGAACGCCCGGTCGGCGCACGCGATGACCGTCTCGGCACTGCCGGCCGGGAGGTGCGCGCGGAGGGCCTGCGGGGTGCGGTGACCGTCACGGAGGAAGAAGAAGACCAGGGCGAGCGCGAGCACGGCACCGGTGAGGATCTGGGTGGCGAGGCCGAGACCGGAGAGCACGCCGTTGGTCACCGTGGAGATCAGCGAACTGGTCTCGCCCGAGGCGTTGTCCAGCGCGTGCCGGATCTTCTCGCCGACCGGTCCGAGCCAGGCGGCGAGCCGGTCACCGGCCTGCTGGAGCGACTCGGCGATCTGCGGGGCGCTGTGCACCAGCGAGTTGACCAGCAGGGCGATCACCCCGCCGACGGCGGCGACCAGGAGGGCGCAGGTCAGCCCGGCGGCCGGACCACGGCCGAGACCACGGCCGACCATCCACGGCATCACGGGGTAGAGCAGCGAGGTGCCCAGCAGCGCCAGGATGACCGGGACGGTCGCCGCGCGCAGTTCTACCAGGGCGAAGACGACCAGCGAGGCGACGGTGATCAGGAGGATGACGGCGGCCGACCAGGCGGCGGCCGCCCGGACCGGGGGCGGCAGCATCAGGTACGGCCTGCGGTGGTCCGGCCGCCGCTCGTCAGGAGCCCTGCCGGACGGAAGTTCCCCCGACATGTCCACCTCCGCCTGGATCGACCGACCCCATCGCCCCATCTCAGCAGATGATCTGATCAACTGCCTGTTATGCCGGACCCCGGCGTACCCGGGCCGGCCGCCACCGGCCCGGGCGCCCTGCCGCGCACCCCTACTCGCGGAACTCGAAGCTCCACGCCTGCCGCTGGTCGTTGACGTCCAGCGGGCGCAGCGCGAGCCGTGGCGGGAAGATCCTCAGCAGGCTCAGGTCCAGCGCCAGCTCGACCCCGTCGATCGGGCCGCCCGGCACGACCACGTGGAAGGTGTACGGCTCGGCGGCCTGGTAGAGCGCCCACGCACGGGGCTCGGTGGACCCCATGATCATCTCGTTGAGGCCCGGCTGGTCGTCGTAGGTCAGGAACGTCTGGTGCCGCAGGTTGCGCAGCTGGACGGTGCCGTCGTCGAGCCCCTCCAGCTGCCACTCCTGCTCGCCCGGCTGCCCGGTCGGCGGCAGCACGACGGCGAGGTCCTTGGGCTCCAGCAGCGTGATCAGCTGCTCGTACGGCTTGCTGATGGCGTAGACGCCATTGGGTACGGGTGCCACGGTCGGCTCCACTCTGCGACGCGGCGCCGCGCGGACGCCGCTGACCATTGGGTGAGCCGATTCAACCGGCGGCAACCCGGCCGTGCACGGAGGAATCGCGGAGCCTCACTCCATCGGGAACGGCGTCCCGTGCAGCCGTTCCCCGATCGAACGCCGGAGCTACCCGACCTCCTCGAAGCGGACCTCCCCGCCCCCGCCGGCGAACGTCAGCACCCGCTCGGCCTCCGTCCGCGCCTCCTGCCGGTCGCCCCGGCCCAGCGCCGCGAACGGGCGGAGCACCACCGCACGGTCGCCGGCCCGACTCCCGGTCAGCTGC
Organism: Kitasatospora sp. NPDC050463; assembly: GCF_040655255.1. NCBI lineage: Bacteria > Bacillati > Actinomycetota > Actinomycetes > Kitasatosporales > Streptomycetaceae > Kitasatospora > Kitasatospora sp. NPDC050463. Next base: position 40,688 of record NZ_JBFAJO010000035.1, on the reverse strand, counting down.
CAGCTCCCGGCGACCAGGCCGTCGACCAGCAGGGTGCCGAGCACGATGCCGTTCTGCGTCATCACCCGCGGCCGGTACTCCTCGGGCAGCACCCGGGTACGGTCGGCGTGCGAGAGCAGCAGGTTGTCGAAGGGAGCCAGCAGCCGGACGGGCGCCGGGACGGCCGGGTCGGGCCGGGGCGCCTGCGGCAGGTCGTACAGCAGCCGGCCGTGCTCGTCGCGGAAGGTCACCAGCTCCGGTGCGAGCCTCCCCAGCACGGCGCCGAGCCGGCTGAGGCCGCTCCACTTCTGCAGGTCGGCGACGGTCGCCGGGCCGAAGGCGGCGAGGTAACGCAGAGCCAGCCCGTCGAGCGAGGCGGCCCGGTCCAGCGGGCGACCCAGCCAGGACTCGGCGGTGGTGTGCGCCGCGGCCCCGCTCCGGCCCCAGACACCGCGCGGCGGCACCTGGACGAGCGGCAGCAGGCAGCGCGCGGCCTGGGCCAGCGCGGCCGGATCGCGGCCGGGCCGGGTCTCGGCGAGCAGCGCGCCGAGTCGCTGGAAGGTCAGCGGCCGTTCCTCCAGCAGGGTCCGGGCCTCGGCGGCGAGCGCGGTGAGGTCCACCCCGGCCAGCCGCTTGCCGAAGGTGGTGCGCAGGCCCTGGTCGAGCACCGGCTGGAGGAGCGGGCGCAGCATCAGGCAGTCGTCCGCCGTCACCAGGTGGATGGTGCCGCGGTGCAGGGCGATCCGCACCGCCTCGCGACGCTCGATCAGCTCGCTGAGCGGCTCGGGGGTGAAGCCCTCCAGCCGGCTGAGCAGCCCGAGGTAGGGCGGCTGCGGCACGGCCTGGGCCTGGAGCCCGCCGAGGTGGCGGACCATCGCGGCCGGCGTCATGGCGCTCCGGGCGAGCAGGTGCTGACGGGCCAGCAGAGCGCGGCCGAGCGCGCGGGCGCCCAGGACGGGAGGTTCGGTCACCGACGGCCGTCCAGCACCGAGCGCAGCACGCCGATCCGGTTGGTGGTGATCGAGTCCACCCCGGCGGCGCGCAGCCGGCGCATGGTGCGGCGCAGGTCGGCGGTCCAGGTGGAGACGGCGAGGCCGGCGTCGTGGGCGGTGGCGACGAACTCCGGGGTGGCCAGGCCGAACGGCGGGTTGAGGAAGCGCGGGCGCAGGTCGTCCAGCAGGGCGCGGGCGGGCAGCCGCGGCTGCTTCCAGGTCAGCGCGATCTCGGCGTCCGGGGTGAGGGCGCGGACGGCGAGCATCGCGGTGGCGGGGCCGCAGAAGGCGACCCGGCGCTCGGCGCCGAGTCCGGTGACGGCCGCCCAGGTGGCGGCGGCGGGGTGCGGGTCGTCCAGGTCGATCAGCAGCCGGGCGGCCGGGGTGGCGGCCACGGCCTTGACCGCCTCGGCGAGCGTGGGCACGGCGAGGGCTCCGTCGCGCACCTCGTCGAGCTGGTCGAGGGTCACCCGGCGGAGGGGGCGCGGGTCACCCCAGAGGCGTTCGAGGGTCTCGTCGTGCAGCAGGACGGGCACGGCGTCGCGGGTGAGCCGGACGTCGACCTCCACCGCGTCGGCGCCGGCGGCCAGCGCGGACTCGACCGAGGGCAGGGTGTTCTCCCGGTACCGGTAGGGGTCGCCGCGGTGGGCGACGGCGAGCACCGGGCGGCGGACGGCGTTCGAGCCGGCAGGGGCGTTCATCGGCGCACTCAACGGATCAGCCCCGCGAGCCACGGGGACAGCTGGTGGTGGGCGACGGCCTCACGGTAGCCGGGCTCACCGGGCACGGTGACGATCAGCGTGCAGGAGGGCGGGAAGGTCCGCCGCCGCACCTGGACCTGTCCGCTCCAGACCGCGTCGAGGAAGGCGGGCACGCTGTCGCGCGGCACGTCGAAGGCGATGTTGTCGACGGCGACCACCACCTCGTCGTGGACGAAGAGGCGGACGGTGATCTCGGGGCGGCCGCCGATCTCCAGCAGGGCCTCGTGGGGTATCGCGTCGAGTCCGTCACCCACGTCGTGGCCGCCGACCAGTCCGGCGAAGGTCTGGTCGCGGCCGATGTCGTGGGCGGCGCGCACCTCGCGGCCGTGCCGTGCGGCCATCGCCTCGATCGCGAACACGGCGCTCTGGGTGGACGGCAACGGCGGGTGGGGCATCGGGTGGCGGTCCTCTCGTCGGCGATCTCTACAGGTCGTGCGGGGCGGTAGGGCCCTGCGGGTCCGTACTGCGGGCACCGGAGGTCCGCTCCGGTGTGCGGTCAACGCAGTTCGACCATCACATTGGTCGACTTGATGACGGCCGTCGCGGGTGTGCCGGCGACCAGCTTGAGTTCCTCCGCCGACTCCCGGCTGATCAGCGAGACCACCCGGAACGGCCCGGCCTGGATCTCCACCTGCGCCGCCACGTCGCCGAGCACCACGCCGGTGACGATGCCCGGGAAGCGGTTGCGGGCCGAGGACGGCCGCCCCTCGGCCTCGGCGTTCTCCGGACGGGCGAGCTCCCGGGCGAAGGCGGCCAGTCGGGCACCGGGGATGATCCGGTGGCCGTGCTCGTCCCGCACGGCGGCGACCCGGCCGGCGTCCACCCAGCGCCGCATGGTGTCGGCGCTGACGCCGAGCATCGCCGCGGCCTCGCCGATCCGGTACGGGTTGACCGGCGCGTCGGACTGGCCCATGTGCGACTCCTGACGGTGGTTCGGTTCATGTTCGGCATGACGCCCGGTCTCCCGGCGGGCGACGGCGGCGCTGGTCCGGCCGTCCCCGCCATCCTGCCGTACCGGCCGCCCGCCGGGCGAGGCGGAGCCCCGGGGAGGGCCCGGTCCTACGGCTCGCCGAAGAGGTCCCGCCGCACGGCGTCGCCGGCGGTGAGGACGGCGCCGGCGAGCACCGCGCCGCCACCCGCCGTGCCGGCCCGGACTTCGGTGCGCAGCGGGGAGAACCCGGCGAGGCGGCGCTCGACCCGCCCGGCGAGTTCGTCCCCGCCGGCCCGGCCGATCTCGCCGCCGAGGACGACGCAGCCCGGGTCGAGCACGACGCAGACGGCGGAGGCGCCGATGGCGATCCGCTCGGCCAGCTCGTCGAGGAACGGCCCGCCCGGCTGCCCCTCCCCACAGGCGTCGAGCGCGGCCCGGACGACCGCCTCGGCGGCTGCCGCGTCGTCGGCGGGATCGGCGGGCAGGCCGTGGGCGCGGGCCAGCTCGCAGACGGCGGCGCTGCCGACCAGCCCGTGGAAGCCTCCCTCGCACCCGGTGGCGCTGGGCAGGCCGGGGGCGCCTGGGACGGGCAGGAAGCAGATCTCGCCGGTGCCGCCGGAGGCGCCGCGGCGCAGCCGGCCGTCGAGGATGACGGCGGCGCCGACGCTGTGGCCGAGCCAGATCAGGACGAAGGTCTCCCTGCCCCGGGCGGCGCCGATCCGGTACTCGGCGCGGCCGGCCAGGTTGACCTCGTTCTCCAGGATCACGTCGGTGCCGGGCAGCGCCTCCAGGGCGGTGAGCAGTTCGGCGTGCCAGCCGGGCAGCGCGCCGGTGCTGTAGAGCCGGCCGGTGGCGGGGGCGACCAGGCCGGGGGCGCCGACGGCGACGGTGTGCAGCCGCTCGACGCCGGCCCGGTCCGCGGTCTCGCGCAGGGTGCGGACGATCCGTTCGGCCGTACCGGCGTCACCCCGGCCCTCGACCGCCAGTTCGGCGCCGGCCAGGGTGTGCCCGGCGAGGTCGGCGACGACCAGGCTGACGCCGCCGGAGCGGACGTCGACGGCGGCGAGGTGGGCCCGCGAGGCGACCAGGGCGTACAGCCTGGCGTTGGGGCCGCGCCGTTGTTCGCCGCGCTCGCCGACCACGGCGACCAGGCCGGTCCGCTGCAGCCGTTCCAGCAGGTCGGCGACGGTGGGTCGGGAGAGCCCGGTGAGTTCGCGGAGCTCGGTCGCGGTCAGTGGCCCCTGTTCGAGCAGCAGGTTGAGCGCCAGCCGGTCGTTGATCGCCCGGGCGGTGCTCGGCGTGGCCGTACGCACGGTGGTCATGGGCGTCATCCTTCCAGAGTGTTTCTATCAGGGTCCCTTCCTGATAATTTATCGAAGGATGCCGCGGCCGACGCGCGAACCACGGCCCGTGCGGGCATCCATCAACAGGAACCACCCACAGGGCACCGTCGCGCCACCGCGCGGCCGGGAGGGAACACCGGATGACCGACAGCCTGACCACAGGACCACCCCTCGACCGGCCCGCCGCCGGCATCCTGGAACGGCCGCGCCGGGCCAGGGTGAGCATCAGCCTGGTGTTCGCCGTGCACGGCGCCGTCAGCGGCAGCTTCGTCACCCGCATCCCCTGGATCCAGGACCGCCTGGACCTCTCCCCCGGCCAGCTCGGCCTGGCCCTGGTGATGCCCGCGATCGGCTCCTCCCTCGCGATGCCGCTGGCCGGCCGGTTCGTCCACCGCTACGGCGGGCGGGCCGCGGTGCGCGGGCTGATCTCGCTCTGGTGCCTGGCACTGACCCTGCCCGCCCTCGCCCCCTCGCTGCCGCTGCTCTGCGTGATCCTGCTCGGCTACGGCGCGACGGCGGGCATGGCGGACGTGGCGATGAACGCCCAGGGCGTGGAGGTCGAACAGCGACTGGGCCGCTCGATCATGTCCGGACTGCACGGGATGTGGAGCGCGGGCGGCCTGCTGGCCTCCGCCTTCGGCATCCTCGCCGCCCACCAGGACCTGGACGCCCGCCTCCAGTTGGCCGTCACCGCCCTGGTGCTGCTCGGCCTGGCGCAGCCGATCTGCCGAGGCCTGCCCGACCTGCGGGCCGCCGAGGACGACCAGGCCCCGCCGCGCTTCGCCCTGCCGCCGCGCAGCTCGCTCGTGATCGGACTGGTCGGCTTCTGCGCGGTGTTCGCCGAGGGCGCCTCGATGGACTGGAGCGGCGTCTACCTCAAGGACGTCACCGGCGCCTCGGCCACCGTGGCGGCCGCCTCGTACACCGCGTTCGCGCTCACCATGGCGGTCAGCCGGCTGGCGGGCGACGCCGCGATCCGCCGGCTCGGCGCCGTCCGGGCGACCAGGATCAGCGGTGCGATCGCCACCGCGGGCGGGCTGCTGGTGGTCCTCGCCGACCACCCGGCCATGGCCGTCGCGGGCTTCGCGCTGATCGGCATCGGGATCGCCGTCGTCGTCCCGCTCGCCTTCGCGGCCGCCGGCCGGATCGGCACCAACCCGAGCCAGGCCATCGCGGGCGTCGCGACCGTCACCTACACCTCGGGCCTGGTGGCGCCGGCCGTCATCGGGGCCCTCGCCCAGGCCACCTCGCTCACCGTCTCCTTCGGCGTCGTCGCCGCGCTGACCTTCGCCCTCCTGCTGAGCGCCGGCGCCCTGCGCCGGGCCGAACCGGCCGCCGACCACTCGACGGGCACCGACCACCCGGCGGTCGAGGGCCGGCCGGCCACCGACCGGCGACCCACCGATCATGTGATCGCACCGTCATCGAAATAGCCTTACAAAAGAAATTCCCGCGCGATATGATCGCAATTCAGAATCGAATTCTTCGCTAATATCGCCGACTGCCGGGTGCACCGAGCGCCCGGCAGTTCCGCGACCAGTGGAGGAATTCCCCGTGTGCTACGACGCCGACTCCGCACCCCCCGCCTTCAGCCCCGCCACCGGCACCGTCGCCGAGTCCGCCGCCCTGACCCTCAGCTCGGGCGACGGTACGGAGTTCGCCGCCTTTCTGGCCCGGCCCGACCGGCCGACCGGCCCGGGCGTGCTCGTCCTGCCGGACAACCGCGGCCTCTCCGATTTCTACCGCGAGACCGCCGTCCGGCTCGCCGAGCAGGGCCACCCCGCGCTCGCGCTCGACTATTTCGGCCGCACCGCCGGAGCCGCCCCGCAGAAGCGCGCGCCGGAATTCGGCGAACTCCCGAACCTGCTGCCGCATCTGCTCGCCCTCACCCCGGACGGCCTCGACGCCGACCTCACCGCCGCCATCGGCCGGCTGCGCGCGACCGGTGCCGCCGACGTCGTCGCGCTCGGGTTCTGCTTCGGCGGCCGCCAGGCGTTCCGCGCCGCCGCGCCTCGGTTCGGTCTCGCCGGGGTGGTCGGCTACTACGGCTACCCCGACGTCCTGAACGGCGCCCCCGGCCCCACCCAGCTCGCCGCCGGCCTGACCGCCCCCGTGCTCGCCTTCTGGGGCGGCGCCGACGAGCACATCCCGCCCGCCACGGTCGCCGCCTTCGACGCGGCCCTGACCGCGGCCGACTGTCCGCACGAGTTCATGACTTCTCCGCGGGCTCCGCACAACTTTTTCGAGCAGGGCGCCGTCGAACACTCCGACGCTGCCAGGACGTCCTGGCAGCGTCTGCTGAGCTTCCTCGCCGCTCCGGGCCGGCCCCGGCCGGCCTGACCTCGGCGACCACCACCACGTACACACCACAGGGGGACCAATGACCGCCCGATCCACCGCGAGACGACGCCTCGCCTCCACCGCCGCCGTCGCCGCCCTCGGCCTCGGCGGTGCGCTGCTGACCGCCGCGCCCGCGTCGGCCGCCTTCCTCTACAAGCCGATCGACATCGCCCAGGACGTCGAGGTCCGGGTGCAGTCCAGCGACAAGTGCCTGGAGGTGGCCGACTGGAGCACCGACGACGGCGCCCCGGTCCGCCAGTGGACCTGCACCGGCGGCGACAACCAGAAGTGGCGGTTCACCGACGGCTACGCCGTCAACGTCCACAGCGGCAAGTGCCTGGAGATCCCCGGCTACAGCACCGCTGCGGGCACCCGGGTCGCCCAGTGGACCTGCAACAAGGGCGTCAACCAGCGCTGGGGAGTCGTCAACGTCAGCCAGGGCACCCTGGCCATCGTCAACTTCGACAGCGACCTCGTGCTGGACATCAACGGCGGGGGCTTCGACAACGGCACCCCGGCGATCCAGTGGTACCCGACCGGCGTGTACAACCAGCGCTGGTTCTTCAACCCGAACGTGGTCCTGTAGGACGGCCCGCCGGGCCGGAGCCGGCCACCCGGCCCGGCCCGGCCGCCGGTCCCGCCCGGACCGCGCACCCGGCCGCACACCTGACCGTCCACCCGCACGCGCTCAGCCACCCGACACCAGGGGGACCTCGATGACCGCGCCCCGCACCTCCCCGGTCCGACGCCTGGGCTCCGCCGTCGCCGCGCTCGCCGTCACCGGTGTGCTCGCCGCGGCGGTGCCGACCTCGGCACAGGCCGCCGCCACCACCAGCATCCCGTTCGAGATCCGCAACGCCATCACCAACAAGTGCCTGGAGGTCGCCGACTGGCGCACCGACGACGGCGCCCCCATCCGCCAGTGGACCTGCACCGGCGGCGCCAACCAGAAATGGGTCTGGACCGACACCGACCAGCTGATCAACGTCCACAGCGGAGCATGCCTGGAGATCCCCGGCTACAGCACCACCTGGGGCGTCCAGGCCGGCCAGTGGACCTGCAACGGCGGGCTCAACCAGGCCTGGTCGGAGACCGTCGTCCACCACAGCGGCATCCGCACGCTGAACAACGGCTTCAGCGGCCTCGTCCTGGACCTCACCGGCTTCAGCAGCGCCGACGGCACCCCGATCACCCAGTGGGGGCGCAACAACGGGTTCAACCAGGCCTGGCTCTACTCCCCCTGGCCGCCCGGCCCGCACAGCTGAGCCCGAACCGAGCCCGCACCGCGACAGCCACCCCACGGCGCCCCGGTGATCCGGCGTCGCCCGGCACCGGGCCCGGCCCGGGCCCGAGGTGAACCCGCCGCCCCGGCCACCGGGCCGCACGGTTAGGCTCGGGCGGTGCCCGCACCCGCACCTTCACCCGCACCGCCCGAGCCGATCGCGCCGCCCGCAGCCCCGCCGTCGCCCGCGCCGACCGGGCCGACGCCCGGGCCCGCCGCCGGCGCCCCGTACGCGCGGTGGCTGCGCTCGCCGTGGCCGCGGTTCGCCCTGCTGGTGGTGATCCTCGCGGCGGCGGCCGGCTCGCTGCTGCTCTGGAGCCCGTCGGCGCTGCTCACCGGCGGGCTCCCGGCCGGAGTGCCGGCGTACTGGCTGGCACCCGCGTTCACGGCGGTCTACGCGGTGGGCACGCTCGCCTTCGTGCCCCGCCCGGCGCTCAACGCGGCGGCGGGGCTGCTGCTCGGCATCCAGCAGGGCGTCCTGCTGGCCGTGCTCGGCACCACCCTGGGCGCGGCGATGGCCTTCGCGCTGGGCCGGCTGCTCGGCCGCGACGCGCTCCGCCCCCATCTGCGCGGGCGCCTGATGACCGCGCTGGACAAGCGGTTCACCGAGCAGGGGTTCCGCAGCGTGCTGCTGCTGCGACTGCTGCCCGGCCTGCCGTTCCAGGCGGGCAACTACGGCGCCGCGTTCTCCGGCGTGCGGTTCCTGCCGTTCCTGAGCGCCACCGCGATCGGGGTGGTACCGACCACGGCGGTCTACGTCACGGCGGCGGCCACCGCCGGGGAGCCGGGGTCGGCGGCGTTCCTGGTGTCGGCCGGCGCGATCGTCGCCCTGGGCGTGGGCAGCCTGGTCTCGCTCGGGCGGGCCGCCGTCCGCCGCCGCCGCGCCCCGCAGACCTGAACACCCGGCGCGGCCCCGCCGGCCCCGGGCGGCCGACGACAATTCGGTCGCCCTCTCCCCGTCGCCTGCGCCAGGATGGCCGCCATGACGAACGACCGGACGCCCGGCACGACGATCACGCCGCGCTTCTGCGCGAACTCGTCGACGGGCGGCACCGGCGAGTGAAATCGTTCCCACATTGTTGACAGAAGGTCAATTGGGCGGTTACCGCGACCGATATGGTCTACGCGCGCAACCGTCCGCCGTTCCGCTGCGTCGCAACTGTTGCCCGGGTTCACCCGGGTTTCCGGCGCGGCACGACTCGTACGGGGGTCGCGAGCGGGCACGGGACCGGTGATCAGTGCGATACTCGGACAGTTCCGACGAGTGGATGACGTGTCAAAAGGACACGCGCACCGGGGGACCTGTACGGAACGAGGCAGGGAGGCGCGGCATGGGAGCACTTCGCGACGAGCACCACAACGGGTGGCTGATGCCCTCCGGGCACTACCCGGCCGCGGTGTACGACGACGAGTGGATCGAGCAGGAGACGGTACCGTCCTCCCCCGCTCCCGCGAAGATCGTCTCCCTGCGGCCGACGGGCTTCGAGGCCGCGCGAACGGTCGGCGAGCACATCCGGGCGAGCATCCCGGTGGTCATGGATCTCACCGAGATGGACGAGGCCGAGGCCAAGCGCATGGTCGACTTCGCCTCCGGGCTGATCTTCGGCACCTGCGGCGGGATCGAGCGGATCGCCCGCCGGGTCTTCCTGCTCACGCCGGCGGACGTCGAGGTGATGGTGATCGACCGACCGCTGGACGAGACCGGGTTCTACAACCAGAGCTGACCGGGCCGCGTTCGGCAGCACGCGACCCGCGACCGGGGACGGCCACCGCCGTCCCCGGTTTTTTGCTGCCCTGCCCTGCCCTGCCCCGCCCTGCCCTGTCATCGGCCCGGCCGGCCCCGCCCGGAACGACAGGTCGCTCCATCGTCCACGGCAGGACAAACGAGCCTCAGCTGAACCATGCGAGGAAGCAATGAGACATCCATGTCTCATCTGACGTACACTAGCCGCATGGCCACCGACCGCGACTCCGTCCTCGAAGCCGCCGTGGGCGTGCTCTCCCGCCGCCCGACCGCCCATCTCGACGAGATCGCCCGCGCCGCGGGCATCAGCCGCGCCACCCTGCACCGGCTCTTCCCGGGCCGTGAGGCGCTGATCCGCGAGGTCGGCCTGCTCGGACTGCGCACGTTCGGCACCGCCCTGGACGCCGCCGCCATCGAGGACGGCGACGCGCACGCCGCGCTGCGCCGCCTGGTCGACCTGATCGTCCCGGACGCCGCGCTCTGCGCATTCCTGGCCGGCGAGAACCAGCTCTACGACGACGACGACATCAACGAGCTCTGGGACTCGCAGATCGCCCGGCTGCAGGCACTCTTCCTGCGCGGCCAGCAGCAGGGCGTGTTCCGCATCGAGCTGTCCGCGGGCTGGCTCAGCGAGGCCTTCTTCGACCTGGTGGCCGGCGTCGGCTGGGCCGTCCAGGACGGCCGGCTCGCACCCCGCGACGGAGCCTTCTCACTCGCCGAACTCTTCCTCGGCGGCGCGCTGCGACCGCCGCAGCCGCGCTGAGGCCCCCACAGCACCTCGGACCACGGCACCCCGGAACCACAGCACCCCGGACCACAGCACCTCGGACCACAGCACCTCGGACCACAGGCCCTCGTAACGGCGGCCGGAAACCGATACCCATGAGCAGCACCGTCCCCGTCCGCCCCCGCCAGCGCTGGACCGGCCTCGCCGTCCTCGTCCTGGCCGTCACCCTGGTCGCCGTCGACGCGACCGTCCTGTCCCTGGCCATACCGTCGATCAGCGAGACGCTGCGCCCCAGCGGCACGCAGCTGCTCTGGATCGGCGACGCCTACTCCTTCGTCCTGGCCGGCCTGCTGGTCAGCATGGGTTCGCTGAGCGACCGGATCGGCCGCAAGAAGCTGCTGCTGGCCGGCTCCACCGCGTTCGGCGCCGCCTCGCTGCTGGCCGCCTACGCGCCCAGCGCCGACTGGCTGATCCTGGCCCGCGCGCTGCTCGGCGTGGCCGGGGCGACCATCATGCCGTCCACCCTGTCGCTGATCCGCAGCCTCTTCCCGGACGACCGCGAGCGGGCCACCGCGATCGGTATCTGGGGCGCGGCCGCCACCGCCGGTGCCGCGCTCGGCCCGGTCGTCGGCGGGGTGCTGCTGGAGCACTTCTGGTGGGGCTCGGTGTTCCTGCTGAACATCCCGGTCCTGGTCCTGCTGCTGGTCTTCGGCGCCTGGCTGCTGCCCGAGTCCAGGGACCCGAAACCGGGCCGCTGGGACGTGCTGAGCGTGGCGCTCTCGCTGACCGGTGTGATCGGCGTGGTCTACGCGATCAAGGAGGCCGCCGCCCACGGAGTGCTGCGCTGGGACGTCCCGGTCGCGGCCGTGCTGGGCGCCGCCGCCCTGACCGTCTTCGTCCGCCGCCAGCTGCGTCTGCCCACCCCGCTGCTGGATGTCCGGCTCTTCGCCGACCGGCGCTTCACCGCGGCGGTGCTGGCCTCGCTCACCGCGCTGATCGGGCTCTCCGGCGTGGTCTTCGTGACCTCCCAGTACCTGCAGCTGGTGCGCGGCTACGAGCCGCTGAAGGCGGGCCTGGCCGAGCTGCCGGCCTTCGCCGGAGCCGTGGTCGGCGGTCTGCTGACCGCCCGGCTGGCACGGCGGGCGGGCGCCCGGGCCGCCCTGACGCTGGGCCTGCTGGCCATGGGCACCGGCATCGGCGTGCTCGGCTGGGTCCAGCAGGACTCCACCTACCTGGTGCTCGCCGCCGCGTTCCTGATCGTCGGCACGGCCGAGGGCGTGGTCTACACGCTCGGTGCCGACCTGGTGCTGAGCGCCGCACCCGCCGACAAGGCCGGCGCCGCCTCGGCGGTCTCAGAGACGGCGTACGAGCTGGGGACGGCACTCGGCATCGCCCTGGTCGGCTCGGTGGTCGGCTCGCTCTATGCGGGCGGGCTGGCCGTGCCGGCCGGGGCGGACCAGGCCACTGCCGCCCGGGCGGGCGAGTCGCTGGGCGGCGCGGTCGAAGCGGCCCACGGCCTGCCGCAGACGCTGGCCGGGCCGCTGCTGCAGAGCGCCCGCGACGCCTTCGTGCATGGCATGAACGTCGCCGCGATCCTGGCCGGCGCGCTGCTGCTGGCCGCGTCCGCCCTCGCCTGGCGCCTGCTGCGGGGCCTGCCGAAGGCGGCCCCGGGCGAGGCCGGGCCGACGGAGCGCCCGATGCGGCCGGAGCGGCCGGCCCACGAGAAGGCCGCCGCCTAGCCCCGCCCCCCACATACGCGCGCGACCTCGTACCCTTTCCCCGGGGTGCGAGGTCCCGCGCGCCTGCGCGGTCAGACGACCCCGAACGGCAGCTCCAGCTCGGCCCAGACCACCTTGCCGTCCCTGGTCAGCCGGCTGCCCCAGCGCTGGGCCAACTCGTTGACCAGGAACATCCCGCGCCCGCCCTCGTCCTGCTCGGCGAACGGTCGCAGCTGCGGCGTCTGGCCGCCGGAGTCGGCGACCTCGACGGTGAGCACCCGGTCGCGGAAGAGCCGGAGCCGACGCGGGGCGTCGGCGTGCAGCAGGGCGTTCGTGACCAGCTCACTGACCAGCAGCTCGGCGTAGTCGGAAAGCGCGGACAGGCCCCAGCCGTCCAGGGTGGCGCGGGTGAAGCGGCGGGCCTTGCCGGGCAGTCGGCCGCCGCCGGTGAGCGGGAGCGTGGCGATCCGGTCGGCGGGCAGCGGCAGCACCCGGGCCATGATCATCGCGATGTCGTCGTCGGTGCCGTCGGTGACCAGGGCGCCGAGGACGGCGTCGCAGCTCTCCTCCAGGGTGCGACCGGGGCCGGACAGGGTGCGGGCGAGCAGGTCGATGCCGTCGTCGAGGTCGTGGCCGCGGCGCTCGACCAGGCCGTCGGTGTAGAGGGTGAGCATGCCGCCCTCGGGGAGGGTGAACCCGATGGACTCGAAGGCCACGCCGCCCACCCCGAGCGGCACGCCGGGCGGGACGTCGATCCTGCGGGCGGTGCCGTCGGGAGCGACCCAGACCGGGGGCAGGTGCCCGGCCGAGGCGACCTGAACGGTCCGCTCCAGCGGGTCGTAGACGGCGCAGATACAGGTGGCGAACTGGCCCTCGCCGATCCCCGAGGCGGTCTCGTCCAGCCGGGTGAGCACCTGCTCGGGCGGCATGTCCAGGGTGGCCAGGGTCCGGGCGACGGTGCGCAGCTGGCCCATCGTGGCCGCGGCGCGGATGCCGTGGCCCATCACGTCGCCGACGACCAGGGCGACCCGGCCGCAGGAGAGCGGGACGACGTCGAACCAGTCGCCGCCGACCTCGCTGGTCATGCTGCTGGGGAGGTAGCGGTAGGCGATCTCCAGACCGAGCGTGCGGTGGATCTCCTGCGGCAACAGGCTGCGCTGCAGGGTGAGCGCGGTCTCGCGTTCGCGCCGGTAGAGCCGGGCGTTGTCGATCGCGATGGCGGTGCGCGCGACCAGTTCCTCGGCGAGCGCGACATCGGCGGCGGTGAACGGTTCGGAGTTGCGCATCCGGATGAACTCGGAGCCGCCGAGCACCATGCCCCGGGCGGTCAGCGGCACCATCAGGTACGAGTGGATGCCGGCCTCCATGCCGGGTGCGACCCGCTCCTCGGTGGCGACCAGGCCCCGCAGCACCTCCTCGTCGACGTGGGCGCGCAGCAGCGGGCGGCCGCTGCGCAGGCACTGGGTGTAGCTGCGGTCGGGGGCGTACTCGGAGACCTCGCCGACGGTGTCGACGGCGTGCACCAGGCCGGACTCGTACGACTCGCCGACGGCGACGGCGCGCAGCTGGACGGAGCGGTCCTCCGGGATCGCGGTGGGCTCGGCGCCGCGCAGCACCGGCTCCAGCAGGTCGACGGTGGCGAAGTCGGCGAACCGGGGGACGACGGCCTCGATCAGCTCCTCGGCGGTGCGCTGGAGGTCGAGGGTGGTGCCGATCCGGGCGGTGGCCTCGGCGATGGTGGTGAGACGTTCCTGCGCGCGGGCGGCGCGGGCCTCGGCCTGGAACCGCTCGGTGACGTCGATGATGGAGGAACAGACGCCGAAGACCCGGCCGGTGGAGTCCTCCAGCCGGAAGTAGGAGGCGGACCAGGCGCGGTCGCGGCGCGGATCGCCGGGGACCCGGCCGTGCGAGCGGGCGTCGACCACCGGCCGGCCGGTGGTGAGCACCTGTCTCATGGTCTGTTCTATCTCGGCGCTGTTGATGCCGGGCAGGACCACGCTGATCCGGCGTCCCAGGTGCTCCTCGACGGGGACGCCGTTCATCCGGGCCAGCGCCCCGTTGAGCCGGACGTAGCGCAGGTCGGTGTCGTAGACGGCCATGCCGATCGGGGACTGGCCGAAGATGCCGTCGAGGACGGCGAGGTCGGCCTCGACCCGGTGCAGGGCCTGGGTGTCCGAGGCGGTGGCGAGCAGCAGCAGGGTGCCGCCGGGGCCGGCGATCGGGTACGTGCGGAACTCCAGCTCGACGACGTGGCCGTCACGGTGGTGGACCGGGAAGACACCGGACCAGCCCTTGCCGCTCATGATGCGCTCGAACAGGGCGAGCACCTCGGGGCGGCCGTCCCGGGCGGTGAGCAGCTGGGCGGCGTACCGGCCGACGGCCTCGTCGGCGGGGTAGCCGAGCAGCGCCTCGGCGTCCTCGCTCCAGTGCAGGATGAGGCCGTCCTCCTGGAGCAGCGCGGTGGCGAGCGGGACAAGGCGGTGGCCGTCCAGGCGTACGGAGGCTGCGCCCGGTGCGGGACCGGCGGCGTCGGTCGCGTCCCATTCGTGTCCGTGCATGATCAGGCAGCACCCCGCGTTCGGCTCGTGCCCGGCCGGGCGGGGCCTCGCGGTCCGTGCCGGCCGGGGTTCTTCTCCAGACTGCACGGACATCGGCCGCCCGGCGACCCCTTGGTCAAAGGTTCATCGGACGGGCCTGGTGTACGGGCGTCATGGGCGTACCGGCCGCAGCGTACCCTCCAGAAGGCTCGCCCACTGCCGGATCACTCCGGATCGTCTGGCGCTGTCGTCGGACAGCAGATTGGCCAGTCCGAGACCGCGTGCCATGTCGAGGGTCGCCTGCACCGTCTCGCGCACTCCGGGCCGGCTTTCGTCGGCGTCCAGGAACTCGACGGCGGCCCGGTGGGCCTCGCGGCCGACCCGGCCCTCGAGTGCGACGATCCGCGCACGCAGCGGTTCCTCGGTGGCGGCGGCGACCCACAGATGGAGGGCTGCGCGGAAGAGCGGCCCGGTGTAGAGGCGCACGATCATGTCGACGACGGCCACGGTGCGGTCGGGTCCGGCGGCCGGCAGCGCGTCCGCATGGGCGCGGACGGCTGCCAGCCGCTCGGCGGTGACGTGTTCGACGGCCGCGGTGAAGAGGTCCTCGCGGGTGGGGAAGTGGTGCTGGGCGGCGCCCCGGGAGACGCCGGCGCGTTCGGCGACCACGGTGACGGTGGAGGCGTTCCAGCCGACCTCGGCCAGGCAGTCGACGGCCGCCGCCAGCAACCGCTGCCGGGTGGCGCGGCTGCGGTCCTGCTGGGGGGTACGGGCGGCGGGGTGGGCGGTCATCGGCGGCGACTGGTCCTGTCCGTGCGGTGTCCGGGCGGGGTCGATCCTCGCAGATCCGCGACCCGGCTCAGCGGGCGGCCTCACGGGCGCGCAGCTCCCGGCGCAGGATCTTGCCGGCGGCAGACTTGGGGACGGCGTCCAGGAACTCCACCGCGCGGACCTTCTTGTACGGGGCGACCTGGCCCGCCACGAAGGAGGTGACGTCCTGCTCGGTGAGCGCACTGCCGGGGGCTCGGACCACGAAGGCCTTGGGGTACTCGGCGCCCTCCGCGTCCAGGACGCCGATCACCGCGGCGTCGGCGATCTGCGGGTGGGTGAGCAGCAGAGCCTCCAGCTCGGCGGGGGCGACCTGGTAGCCCTTGTACTTGATCAGCTCCTTGACCCGGTCGACGACGTAGAGGTAGCCGCGTTCGTCGACGTAGCCGACGTCGCCGGTGTGCAGCCAGCCGTCGGCGTCGATGGTGGCGGCGGTGTCGGAGGGGCGGCCGAAGTAGCCCTTCATCACCTGCGGGCCGCGGATCAGCAGCTCGCCCGGCTCGCCCGGGCCGAGGTCGGTGCCGCTGCCGTCCAGGGCGGCGACCCGCAGTTCGGTCGAGGACACCATCCGGCCGACCGAGCCCGGCGAGGGGTCGGTCTCGGTCGGGCAGACGACGTGCGAGACCGGCGACAGCTCGGTCATGCCGTAGCCCTGGAGGATGTGCGGCAGACCGATCCGGCGGGCGCAGGCGGCGGCCAGTTCGGTGTCCAGCGGCGCGGCCGCGCAGAGCAGGTACTCCACGGAGGAGAGGTCGAAGCGCTCGACCACCGGGTGCTTGGCCAGGGCGAGCGCGATCGGCGGTGCCACGAACAGGGCCTGGACGCGCTGCTCCTCGATGGTGCGGCAGAACTGCTCCAGCTCGAAGCGCGGCAGCACGACGACGGTGGCGCCGCACCGAAGCGGCTGGTTGAGCAGGGCGGTGAGGCCGTAGATGTGGAAGAAGGGGAGGACGGCGAGGATCCGCTCGCCCTCCGGCGGCCGGTACAGGGCGTCCGTCTGGGCGAGGTTGGTGGCGATCGACCGGTGGGTGAGCATCACGCCCTTGGGCAGGCCGGTGGTCCCGCTGGAATAGGGCAGGACTGCGATGTCGGTACCGGGGTCGATCACGGGCTCGGGCTCGTCGCCGCCGGAGGCGAGCAGATCCGCCAGCGAGCGGTGGCCCTCGGCACCGTCCAGCACGATGATCTCGGCGAGCGCCCGGCCCTCGGCGGCGAGCTTCTCGGCGGCCTGCCGGGCGGTGGCCAGGAACGCCGAGACGGTGACCAGCCAGCGGGCGCCGCTGTCGGCGAGCTGGCCGGCCAGCTCGCCGGGGGTGGCCAGGGAGGAGACCATGGTGACGGTGGCACCGGCCCGGGTGGCACCGTAGAAGGCCATCGGGTAGGCGATCGTGTTGGGGCTGAACAGCGCCACCACGTCGCCCTGGCGCACTCCTGCCTCGGCCAGGCCGGCGGCGGCCCGGCGGACGGCCGTGGCGAGCCGCGCATGGCTGACCGACTCCCCGGTGACCCCGTCGATCAGGGCCGGCCGGTCACCGTACCGGTCGGCGGCGCCGAGCACCGCCTCGTGGATCGGCAGATCGACGATGCCGACGTCGGGGAACTCGCTGCGGAACACCAAGGTGTGCCTCCAAAAGGGTTAATGACGCACAGTCAGTCTCCGGCGACGGCCCCGCATGGCCGGCTGGCCGGGCGCGCGGGCCAGGAGCATACGGCCATCGACTCCCGATCTCCGCGGCCCGAACGACGGGGCACCGCGTGCCACGCCGCGCGCGAGCGGGACGGTCGGTCCCTGTCCTTCCCACCGGACGGGGTGGATCAACCGGAGGACCGCGGCGGAGCGTTGCGCCATTGTGGTCAACCGTCGGGGGCGTGCGCGTGGCACGCTTGCCGCGCCCGGCGGACCGGCCCGACGGTCAGTCATGGACCGCCCCGCCCCCGGAGGGCGGCCCCCGACCAGGGAGCACCTCACCGTGAGAAGCACAGCCCAGCTGCCCTCCCCGCCGCCGTCTGCTCGCCGCCACTGCGGCGGCCCGCACTGACGTTCGGCGCCGCACCCCTCGCCCTCGCCGCACCGGGCGACAACGGCGACGTCAAGGTGCACGACAGCACTACCCCGCCGGACAGCCAGAACGACGATCCGAAGGTCTGTCAGTTCTACCTGGACGCGTTCAACTTCGACACCGTCACGCTGGTCAACTGGACCATCGAACAGCAGCCGCCGACCGGAAACGCGCTGGTCCAGGCCGGGGCGCTGGTGCTGGCCAACGGCAGCGGGACGACGCCCACCTACAGCCTGCCGGCCGGCCACTACCGCCTCAACTGGACGTTCGTCGGCGAGAGCGGCAGTGCCAAGCACAAGGTGTTCGAGGTGCAGTGCGCCTCCTCCTCGCCGTCGCCGTCCGGCTCGCCCACGGCCTCCCCCAGCGCCTCTCCCAGCGCCTCCCCCGGTGGCCCGCCCAGCGGCTCGCCGAAGCCCGGCGGGCCGCACGGCGGGGTCGGCACCGGCGGTGGTGGCACCTCCAGACCGAACGGTACGGAGGTGCTCGGCGGCTCGGCACTGATCGCCACGGCAGCGTGGTTCGGCGTCCGCTCGCTGCGCCGGCGCGCCGGACGCAATGCCGAGTCCTGACCGGCGGCACCGCCGCGCCCCGCGGCGTGGCCCCGGCCGTCTGACGGCCGGGGCCGTCGCCGTGGCGGTGGTCGCCGGGGCATGGCTGGTGCGGGACGGCAGCGCGAACAGCGACGGGCCGCCACTGCCGCCGGCTCCGGCCGCCGCCCCGGTGCCGTCACCGGCCCCGGGGACGGCACCGGGCGGCGCGACGCCCTCACCGGTGCCCTCCCGGCCCGCGCCCGCGCCGCTGCCCGCGTCGGTGCCCACCCGGATCAGGATTCCGTCCGTCAAGGTGGACGCCCCGGTGGTCGGCCTCGGGCTGGACTCCGCCCAGCACCTGGCCACCCCGCCGATGAACCAGCACAACCTGGTGGGCTGGTACCGCGACGGCGCCACCCCCGGAGCACCGGGCAACGCGATCGCCGTGGGGCACGCCGACGACCGCACCGGGCCGGCCGTCTTCTACCGGCTGGGCCTGCTGCGCGCGGGTGACACCGTCGAGGTGGTCCGCAAGGACCGCCGGACGGCGGTGTTCACCGTCGACCAGGTACGGGTGTTCGCCAAGAAGGAGTTCCCGGACGCCCTGGTGTACGGCGCGACCGACCGACCGGAACTGCGGGTGATCACCTGCGGCGGCAGGTTCGACCAGCGCACCGGTTACGAGTCCAACACCGTGGTGTTCGCCCATCTCTCCTCCGTCCGGTGAGACGTCGTCCCGGTGGTCGTCAGTACGACTTCGGCAGCCCGAGGGTGTGCTGGGCCACGAAGTTGAGCACCATCTCCCGGCTGACCGGGGCGACCCGGCCGACCCGGGTGGCGGCGAGCAGCGCGCCGAGCCCGTACTCCTGGGTGAGGCCGTTGCCGCCGAGGGTCTGGACGGCCTGGTCGACGGTGCGGGCGGCGGCCTCGCCGGCCGCGTACTTGGCCATGTTGGCGGCCTCGCCCGCGGCGAGGTCGTCGCCCCCGTCGTAGAGCAGTCCGGCCTTCTGGGTCATCAGACGGGCGAGCTCGATCTCCACCGCGCACTGGGCGAGCGGGTGGGCCAGGCCCTGGTGGGCACCGATCGGGGTCGACCAGACGGTCCGGGTCCTGGCGTACTCGACGGCCCGGCCGAGCGCCTGGCGGGCGAGGCCGAGGGAGAACGCGGCGGTCATGATCCGCTCGGGGTTGAGCCCGGCGAAGAGCTGGAGCAGCCCGGCGTTCTCGTCGCCGACCAGAGCGTCGGCGGGCAGCCGGACGTCGTCCAGGAAGACCTGGAACTGCTTCTCGGGGGCGACGAGTTCCATCGGGATCGGGTGGTACTCGAAGCCGGGGGCGTCGCGCGGGACGACGAACAGGGCGGGCCTGAGCTTGCCCGTCCGGGCGTCCTCGGTGCGGGCGACGAACAGCACGGCGTCGCTGTGGTCGATGCCGGAGACGAACACCTTGCGGCCGGTGAGCAGCCAGTCCTCGCCGTCGCGGCGGGCGATGGTGGAGATGCGGTGGGAGTTGGAGCCGGCGTCCGGTTCGGTGATGCCGAAGGCCATCCTCCGGGTGCCGTCGGCGAGCCCGGGCAGCCACTGCTGCTTCTGCTCCTCGGTGCCGTAGCGGGCGATCACCGTGCCGCAGATCGCCGGGGAGACGATCAGCATCAGCAACGGGCAGCCGGCGGTGCCGAGTTCCTCCAGGACGATGGCGAGGTCGGTGATGCCGCCGCCCCCGCCGCCGTACTCGGCGGGCAGGTTGACCCCGAGGTAGCCGGCCTTGCCGGCCTCGGCCCAGAGCTCGTCGGCGGGGAGGCCGGCCCGGGCCTTGCCGAGGTAGTACGCGGAGCCGTAGCGCCGACCGAGGTCTGCGACGGCGCGCCGCAGGGCCTGGCGTTCGGGGGTCTCGATCAGCGGGCTGCCGGGCGTGGTGGTGCGCGGTGCGGACATGCGGTACGTCCTTCCGGGCGGATCGGGGAGCGGGCGGGGTTCAGGGCGCGAGCGGGATTCGGCGCGCGGGGGCCTCAGGAGGCCGGCTGTACGACGGCGAGCAGGGTGCCCAGTTCCACCTGCTGGCCGGGAGCGGCACGCAGTTCGGTGAGGACGCCGTCGGCGGGGGCGGTGACCCGGTGCTCCATCTTCATCGCCTCCAGCCAGAGCAGCGGCTGGCCGGCGGTGACGGTGTCGCCCACGGTGACGGCGGTTCGGACGACGGTGCCGGGCATCGGGGCGAGCAGGGCACCCGGGTCGACCTGGGAGGCCGGGTCGGGGAAGCGCTCCACCGCGGTCAGCACGGTGGCTCCGGCCGGGGTGTCCAGGTGGACCCGGTCGCCGTAGCGCGCGATGTCGTAGCCGTTCCGGATGCCGTCGGTGTCGAGGACCACCCGGGTGGGCGTCGCGGAGACGAGCGTGGTGCCCGGGTGGTCCTCGGCGGCGAGACCGGCGCGACCGAACCGGTAGCGGACGTCGTACACGGTGGCGTCGGCGGCGGCGTAGCGCTTGGTCTGCGGCTGCGAGGGCAGGTTGCGCCAGCCGGAGGGCAGCGCCGCACCGCCGCGGCGTTCGGCGGCGTCGGCCAGCGCGGCGGCGAGGGCGGGCAGTGCGTCCCCGCCGGGGGCGGGGGCGAGGTCGGCGGCGTGCTCGGTCAGGAAGGCGGTGTGCACCCGGCCGGCCAGGAAGGCGGGGTGGCGCAGCGCCGCGACGAGCAGCCCCCGGTTGGTGACCGGCCCGTGGATCCGGGCGCGGGTGAGCGCGTCGGCGAGCCGGCGGGCGGCGGCGGCCCGGGTGGGCGCCCAGGCGATGACCTTGGCGAGCATCGGATCGTAGTGGACGCCGATCACGCTGCCGGCTTCGACGCCGGAGTCCAGACGCAACCCGGTGTCACCGTCCGCGGTGGTGAACTCCGCGGTGGTGCCGGGGAGTTCCAGGCGGTGCAGGAGGCCGGTCTGCGGCTGCCAGTCGCGGGCCGGATCCTCGGCGTACAGGCGGGCCTCGATGGCGTGGCCGCGCGGGGCGGGCGGCTGCGCGGCGGGTAGCGGTTCGCCCTCGGCGACGCGCAGTTGGAGGGCGACCAGGTCGAGCCCGGTGACGCACTCGGTGACGGGGTGCTCGACCTGGAGGCGGGTGTTCATCTCCAGGAAGTGGAACCGGCCGTCGGGGCCGAGCAGGAACTCGGCGGTGCCGGCGCCGGTGTAGCCGATCGCCCGGGCGGCGGCGACGGCGGCCGCGTGCAGGGCGGCGCGAAGCTCCGCGTCGAGGCCGGGGGCGGGGGCCTCCTCGATGACCTTCTGGTGGCGGCGCTGCAGCGAGCAGTCGCGTTCGCCGACCGCCCACACCGTGCCGTGGGCGTCGGCGAGCAGTTGGACCTCGACGTGCCGGCCGGTGGGCAGGTAGCGCTCGCAGAACACCTCGTCCGACCCGAAGCTGTTCGCCGCCTCGGCGCGGGCCTCGGCCAGCCGGGGTACGAGTTCGTCCAGCCGGTGGACCACCCGCATGCCGCGTCCGCCGCCGCCCGCGGCCGCCTTCACCAGCAGCGGCAGATCGGCCTCGACGGGGTCGGCGACGGCGTCCAGGACGGGCACGCCGGCGGCGGCCATCAGGCGCTTCGCGGCGGTCTTGGAGGCCATCGCGGCGATCGCGGCCGGGGGCGGACCGATCCAGGTGAGGCCGGCGTCGAGCACCGCCCGGGCGAACTCCTCGTTCTCGGAGAGGAAGCCGTAGCCGGGATGGACGGCGTCGGCGCCGGCGGCCAGCGCGGCCTTGACGATGAGGTCGCCGCGCAGGTAGGTGTCCGCGGGCGCCGCACCGGGGAGACGGACGGCGGCGTCGGCCTCCCGGGCGTGCGGGGCGTCGGCGTCCGGGTCGGCGTACAAGGCGGTGGTGGCGATCCCGAGGCTCCGGCAGGTGCGGAAGACCCGGCGGGCGATCTCGCCCCGGTTGGCGACCAGCAGGTTGGTGATCACGTCGGTCCCTCTCAGAGTCGGATCACATGCGGAAGACGCCGTAGCCGCGCGCGCCCTCGACGGGCGCGTTGTGGATCGCGGAGAGGCAGAGGCCGAGCACGGTCCGGGTGTCGCGGGGATCGATCACCCCGTCGTCGTAGAGCCGGCCGGAGAGGAAGACGGGCAGCGACTCCGCCTCGATCTGCTGCTCGACCATCGCCCGGATCGCGGCGTCGGCGTCCTCGTCGTACGGCTGCCCCTTGGCCGCTGCGGACTGCCGGGCGACGATCGACAGCACCCCGGCGAGCTGCTGCGGGCCCATCACCGCCGACTTGGCACTCGGCCAGGTGAACAGGAACCGCGGATCGTACGCCCGCCCGCACATGCCGTAGTGACCGGCGCCGTAGGAGGCACCCATCAGTACCGACAGGTGCGGCACCGTGGAGTTGGCGACGGCATTGATCATCATCGCGCCGTGCTTGATGATGCCGCCCTGCTCGTAGTCCTTGCCGACCATGTAGCCGGTGGTGTTGTGCAGGAACAGCAGTGGGATGTCGCGCTGGTTGGCCAGTTGGATGAACTGCGCGGCCTTCTGCGACTCCGGGCTGAACAGCACGCCCTGCGCGTTGGCGAGGATGCCGACCGGGTAGCCGTGCAGCCGGGCCCAGCCGGTGGCGAGGCTGGTGCCGTAGAGCGGCTTGAACTCGTCGAAGTCCGAGCCGTCGACGATCCGGGCGATCACCTCGCGCGGGTCGAACGGGATCTTGAGATCGCCGGGGACGATGCCGAGCAGCTCGTCCTCGGCGTACTTCGGCGGCTCGGCGAGCGGGTCCGGGCCGGGGCCCGGCCGGCGGTGGTTGAGCCGGGCGACGATCCGCCGGGCCAGCCGCAGCGCGTCCGGCTCGTCCACCGCGAAGTGGTCGGCCAGGCCGGAGGTACGGGCGTGCATCTCGGCGCCGCCGAGCGACTCGTCGTCGGACTCCTCGCCGGTGGCCATCCTGACCAGCGGCGGACCGCCCAGGAAGACCTTGGCCCGTTCCTTCACCATCACGGTGTGGTCGGACATCCCTGGCACGTAGGCGCCGCCGGCCGTGGAGTTGCCGAACACCACCGCCACGGTGGGGATTCCGGCCGCGGAGAGCCGGGTGAGGTCGCGGAAGAGGGCGCCCCCGGGAATGAAGATCTCCTTCTGGCTGGGCAGGTCGGCGCCGCCGGACTCGACCAGGTTGACCACCGGGAGGCGGTTGGCGAGGGCGATCTCGTTGGCGCGTAGGGCCTTGCGAAGCGTCCAGGGGTTGCTGGCCCCGCCGCGCACGGTGGGGTCGTTGGCGGTGACGACGCACTCGACGCCCTCGATCACACCGATCCCGGTGACCAGCGCCGCACCGACCGGGTGGTCGCTGCCCCAGGCGGCGAGCGGGGAGAGTTCCAGGAACGGCGAGTCCTGGTCGATCAGCAGCTCGATCCGCTCACGCGGCAGCAACTTCCCCCTGCCGCGGTGTCGTTCGACGTACTTGGGTCCGCCGCCGGCCAGCGCCTTGGCGTGTTCGGCGTCCAGCTCGGTGAGCCTGGCGAGCATCGCGGCACGGTGCTCGGCGTAGTCGGCGCCGGCCGGGTCGAGGCGGGTGGGCAGGACGGTCACAGCAGCGCCTCCGGGATGTCGAGGTGGCGGGAGCGCAGCCACTCCCCCAGCGCCTTGGCCTGCGGGTCGAACCGGTGCTGGGCGGCGACGCCCTCGCCGAGCAGGCCGGTGATGGTGAAGTTGACCGCGCGAAGATGCGGGAGCAGCTGTCGGGTGATCGGCAACTCGGCTGTCTCCGGGAGCAGTTCGCGCAGCCGCTCGACGGTGAGGGTGTGGGCGAGCCAGCGCCAGCCGGCCGGGTCGCGGGCCCAGACACCGAGGTTGGCGTCGCCGCCCTTGTCGCCGCTGCGGGCTCCGACCACCCGGCCGAGCGGCGCCCGGACGGTCGGACCGGCCTCCGGCGGCGCCGGCAGCGCCGGGTCGGGGTGCGGTGACGCCGGATCGGGGTGCGGAGACGCCGGCAGCGGTTCGGCCGGGCCGGTGACCGGCGCGGGCGGCACGACAATCCGCCGCCCGTCGGGCAGTACCGCGGTGTGCTCCACCGTCTTGGCGTCGAGGTACGCGGCGGTGAACACCCCGTAGGGCGAGCCCGCCCCGGGCGGCGCGGTGAGGTGGAACCCGGGATAGCCGGCCAGCCCCAACTCCACTGCGGCCTTACCGAGTTCTCGCCCCACCTTGGCCGGGTCGCGGTCCCGGGCGGTGAGCCGCAGCAGCGCGGAGGCGCTCTCCTCGGTTGCGGCGTCGGGGTGGTCGGTGCGGGCGAGGGTCCAGCGCAGCTCGGCGGGGCGATCCCGGGGTGCCAGCGCGTCGGTCAACTGCTGCCGCACCAATGCGGCCTTGGCCTCGACATCCAGCCCGGTCAGGACGAACACCACCTCGTTGCGGTGGCCGCCGAGCCGGTTCAGCCCGACCTTGAGGGTCGGCGGCGGCTCCTCGCCGCGCACGCCGTGGATCCGGACCCGGTCCGGTCCCTCCTGGGTGAGCCGCACGGTGTCCAGCCGGGCCGTGACGTCCGGACCGAGGTAACGCGCGTCGCCGGTCTCGTAGAGGAGTTGGGCGGTGACGGTCCCGGTGGTGACGGCGCCGCCGGTGCCCGGGTGCTTGGTGATGACGCTGGAGCCGTCCGCCGAGAGCTCGGCGATCGGGAAGCCGGGCCGGGTGACGTCGTGCTCGCGGAAGAACGCGTAGTTGCCGCCGGTCGCCTGCGCGCCGCACTCCAGTACGTGCCCGGCCACCACGGCACCGGCGAGCGCGTCCAAGTCCCCCGGGCCCCAGCCGAATCGGGCGATCGCCGGGCCGACGACCAACGCCGCGTCGGTGACCCTGCCGGTGACGACCAGGTCGGCCCCGGCGGCGAGGCACTCGGCGATGCCGAAGGCGCCGAGGTAGGCATTGGCGGCCAGCAGGCCCTCGGGGAGCCCGAGTTCGGCCCGGCGGGGCAGCAGGTCGTCCCCCTCGACGTGGGCGACGGCGGGCGACAGTCCCTGACTTCGCGCCAACTCGCGTATCGCGTCCGCGAGTCGGGCCGGATTGAGCCCGCCGGCGTTGACCACGATCCGCACCCCGCGCTCCAGCGCCAGGCCGAGGCACTCCTCCATCTGCCGCAGGAACGTCCTCGCATAGCCGAGCGAGGGATCCTTGAGCCGGTCCCGGGCCAGGATGAGCATGGTCAGCTCGGCCAGGTAGTCCCCGGTCAGAACGTCCAGCGGCCCACCCGTGAGCATCTCGCGAACCGCCGAGAAGCGGTCCCCGTAGAAGCCCGACGCGTTGCCGATCCGCAGTACCGAACGCGACCCCACAGGTGCGCCTCCCCTACCGGTGGCCCAACGCCTGCCACGCTTGCCGTCGGGCAGCAGCGTGGCACCGGGACGAAGAAAAAGCAATCACGCCTGCTTGTTTTCCGAACCGCACTGCCTACCTCCTCCTCCCGGGGCGACGACGGTGACTGGAACTGATAGGCGGTTGGAACCGACAGGTGGCGGCTCGCCGGTCTCGTTACGGCGAGTGGCGAATGAGCCGGGACGCGACAGGTGGAACCCGGCCAGGCATGTGGGAACCACTAGAGACGTGTCGCAGTCCGGACGAGGTCGGCGACGGCTCTGGACCGGCTGTGCGGCGGCCAGGCGATCACGGTGGTGACCGTCGGCGCATCCAGCACGGGCACGGCGGCGAGGTCACCGTGCAGTTGGGCTCGGCACGACTCCGGTGAGAGTGCGCAAGCACGGCCGAGCGCGACGAGCTGCAACAACTGCGCGTGGTCGCGGACCTGCGGGCCGGGGCCGGGCGGGTAGGTGCCGTCGGGGTCGGGCCAGCGTGGCAGGGGCAGGCCCGGCAGCCCGGTGATGTCGGCCATGTGCACATGGGCCCGGGCGGTGAGCGGATGCCCGGCTGGCAGGACCAGCACCTGGCCCTCCGTGCTGAGTTCTTCGGTGTGGAACCCGGCCGTCGAGTCGAACGGCCGGTGCAGCAGCGCCACGTCGGCCCGGCCGTCGCGCAGGAGCCGTTGCTGCTCGGCCGGGCCGCACAGGATGACGTCGACGGGGACCGCGTCGGGTTCGGTGGCGTAGGCGTCGAGCAGTTTCGCCAGCAGTTCGCGGGACGCGCTGGCTTTCGCGACCAGGGCCAGACCGGGACGGCCGGTCGCGGAAAGGGCGGCGCGGCGGGTCCGGCGCTCGGCGGCGTCGACCGCGTCGAGGGCCGCCCGGCCCTCGACCAACAGCACCGAGCCCGCCTCGGTCAGCGTGACGGTGCGGCTGGTCCGGTCCAGCAGTGCCGCCCCGATTCGGCGTTCGAGCTGCTGGATCGCCCGCGACAAGGGCGGCTGCGCGATCCCGAGCCGCTGCGCGGCGCGCCCGAAGTGCAGTTCCTCAGCGACGGCGACGAAGTATCGCAGTTCCCGGGTCTCCATGGCGCCACGCTATCCCGGATCAATACCCGGACGGTATCGTCGGCCACCCGATCGGTCTTGGACCCCCGCCGGGGCCCGAGGGCAGCATGGTCCCCATGAGCGAACGAACGATTGCGCTGGTCACCGGCGCCAACAAGGGAATCGGTTACGAGATCGCCGTGGGCCTGGGTGCCCTCGGCTGGCGAGTCGGCGTAGGCGCCCGCGACGACGAGCGCCGTGCAGCCGCGGTGGAGAAGCTGCGAGCGTGCGGCGTCGAGGCGTTCGGCGTACCGCTGGACGTGACCGACGACGCGAGCGTGAGCGCCGCCGCACGGTTGATCGAAGAAAGGGCCGGGCGCCTCGACGTGCTCGTCAACAACGCCGCCGTCGCCGGCGGCATGCCGCAGGAGCCCACCAAGGTCGATCCCGCCACCATCCGGACGGTCGTGGAGACCAACGTGATCGGCGTCATCCGCGTCACCAACGCGATGTTGCCGCTGCTGCGCCGCTCCGCCTCACCGCGGATCGTGAACATGTCCAGCAGCGTCGGCTCCCTGACTCGGCAGTCGGGAACCGCCGCTGAGCTGACGACGGGGCCGGTGGCCGCAGCGTACTCGCCGTCGAAGACCTTCCTGAACGCCGTCACCCTCCAGTACGTCCGGGAGTTGAGCGACACGAACATCCTGATCAACGTCGGTTGCCCCGGCTACGTCGCGACCGACCTCAACGGCTTCCGCGGCGTGCGCTCCCCCGCACAGGGCGCGGAGATCGCCATCAAACTCGCGACCCTGCCCGACGACGGCCCGACCGGCAAGTTCTTCGAAGACGCTGGAGTAGTGCCCTGGTGATGTGCGCGGCGGTCATCACCCGCCGGGTGAACGGCAATTCACCGTAGGGTGCAAGCAGCCGGGCTGCCCTCGACGGACAACTTCCAGTACTGGCCGCCATGGCGGCCACCTGTGGTCGAGACCGCCCGCCGCGTACTCGACTCACCGGCGGCACGCTGGTGGTGCCCATGACCGTCCTGTCGAGCAGTACTGGCGCGAGATCAGCACAGGCCTCTCCCACCATGGCACTCCAGTGAGGCACTTCGTCCTCCATGCCGACCAGGACACCCTGCGCGAGCGCATCCTCGGGGATACTCTTCTCGGCCCCCTTCCGTCTCGCTACGTCGGGCCCTAGGCCGAGGCGGCCCGCACGTGGCTGCACGGCGAGGCCGAGGTCGTCGAGCAGCGGGACCGAAGCACCGACCGACGATCTGGAGTCCACCGTGCGCATCAGCGTCTGCATCCTGCCCGACCGGCCGTTTCCCGAGGCGGCCCCGATGTGGCGCCACGCCGAGGAGTTGGGCTTCCACGCCGCCTACTCCTACGACCACGTCAGCTGGGGCGGGCTGCCGGACGGCGCCTGGTACGGCGCCGTGCCCACGCTGGCGGCTGCCGCCACGGCCACCTCCCGGATCCGGCTCGGCACCCTGGTGTCGTCGTCGAACTACCGCCACCCGGTGCCGCTCGCCCAGGACGTCATGACGCTGGACACCATCAGCGGGGGCCGGTTCGTCCTCGGCTACGGCGCCGGGGCGCCCGACGCCGACGGCATCGTGCTCGGCCAGGGCGAACCCGGCAGGGGCTGGTCGGTGAAGGAGCGCGGCGGCCGGTTCCGCGAGTCGGTGGAGCTGCTGGACCTGCTGCTGACCGGGGCGCCCGAGGGCCGGACGCGGACCACGTTCCGCGGCCGGCACTTCGATGCGATCGACGCCCGGCTGGAGCCCGGGTGCGTCCAGCGGCCCCGGGTGCCGTTCCTGTTGGCGGCGAGCGGCCCGCTCGGCATGCGGACGGTGGCGCGGTACGGCGCGGACTGGGCCGTCACCGACGACGCCGACGTGCCGAAGGACGTCGAACGGACGGAGGCCTCGACCTGGGCCGCGCTCGCGGACCGGCTGGAGAGCCTCGACGCGGCGTGCGAGAAGGAGGGCCGCGACCCGAAGTCGCTGGGCCGCACGTTGCTGACCGGGTTCTCGCCGCTGCCGACGATGCGGTCGGCAGCGGCCTTCGAGGACGTCGTGGGGCGCTGCGCGGAGCTGGGCTTCACCGAGCTCGTGGTCCACTACCCGCGCGAGTCCGGCGTCTTCGCCACGCCCGCGCACGTCCTGGAGGAGATCGCGCCCGCGAGCCGCGGCGGCGGTGCCCTCCTGCCCTGAGCCCGGCACCCGCCCGCACCCGCCCCGCCCCGCCCGGCACCCGCCCTGGCGGGCGGGCGGGCGCCCGAGGTCAGCGCAGCGACGCCATCCAGGCCTCGACCTCGTCCGCCTCGCGCGGCAGGCCCGACGACATCCACTGCGCACCGTCGGCCGTGATGAGGAAGTCGTCCTCGATCCGGACACCGATCCCGCGCAGCTCCTCGGGGATGGTCAGATCGTCGGGCTGGAAGTACAGGCCGGGCTCGACGGTCAGGACGTGGCCGGCCTCCAGGACGCCGTCCAGGTACGTCTGGCTTCGGGCGCCGGCGCAGTCGTGGCAGTCGAGGCCCAGCATGTGGCCCGAACCGCAGACGGTGAACCGACGGTACAGGCCGGACTCGGCGAGGGACTGCCCGCCGTCGGGCGCCAGGCCCCAGGCGTCGAGGCCCTCGGCGATCACGCTCATCGCCGCGTCGTGGAAGGCGCCGTAACGGGCGCCGGGCCGCAGGGCGGCGATACCCGCCGACTGGGCGGCGAAGACCAGGTCGTACACCCGGCGCTGGACGTCGGTGTAGCGTCCGCCGACCGGCAGCGTCCGGGTGACGTCGCCGGTGTAGAAGGAGTCGGCCTCGACGCCGGCGTCCAGCAGGAGGAGGTCGCCTTCCCGCACCGGGCCGTCGTTGTGCATCCAGTGCAGGACGCAGGCGTGCGCGCCGGCCGCCGCGATGGTCTCGAACCCCAGGCCGTAACCGTCGAGGCGGGCCCGGCGGTTGAAGGTGCCCTCGATCCAGCGCTCGCCCCGCGCGAGGCTCGTGGCGTGGCGCAGCTCGCCGACGACGTCGTGGAAGCCGGCCACCGTGGACCGGACGGCCGTGTGCAGCTGCTCGACCTCCCACTCGTCCTTGACCAGCCGTGACTCCGAGAGGTAGGTGAGCAGTTCGGCCTCGGCCTCGCGGGCCGGTCGGACCAGCGAGTCGACGAGCGCGTCCTCCCCGCGCACCACCCGGGTCGGGACGTGCCCGGCGAGCGCCCGCTCCAGGTCGTCCCGCGCGGCGGCCTGGACGCCGACGGCGTCGGTGGTCTCCGACAGGGTCCGGCGCCGCCCGACCCAGAACTCGCCGTGCTGCCGGCTGCTGTAGAACTCCGCACTGTTCGGCCCGCCGTCGCGCGGCGAGCGCGGCCGGGTGAACAGGGTGACCTCGTGCCCGCTCCCGGTGGGCTCGAAGACGAGGACGCTGTCGGGGACGGCCTGCGTCCCCTGCTCGGCGGTGAGGTGGACGAACGCGGAGTGCGGGCGGAAGGTGTAGTCGAAGTCGTTGCTCCGGACCTTGAGCCCGCCCGAGGGGACGACGATCCGCTCGCCGGGGAACCGCTCGGAGAGCGCCGCGCGTCGCTTGGCTGCGAAGGCCGCCCCGGGCAGGGGCGGCAGCGTCACACCGGTGTCCGCCCACCCCTGCTGGAGGCAGTCGGCCAACGCGGTCGACACCGCGCGATCGTGACTCCCGGTACCGCGCGCCCGGTCCTGCTGCTCCACCACTCGTCTCCGATCACCGTGGTCCGATTCACGGAGAAACTACCATTTCACATGTCACACGACCAGAGCCGGAGCGGCCACAGCCCCGCCGACCGGGGCGTCCTCGGGCAGCCTCCCAGCACCGTGCCCGTAGGACCCGGACCGCCCGTGCCGTAGGACCGGGCGGCCCCGTGCCTACGCCGGCGCCGCGTCGCCGCCGGGCTGGGTGTCCGGAATCCGCTGGGTGAAGAACAGGGCGACGAGGGCGGTCAGGGCGAGGACGGCGAGGGCGGCGCGCAGACCGTCGAGACGGGCGGCGGCGTTCGCGTCGAGGGCCGCCTGCGCGACCTCCGGGCTGGTACCGGCCTCGTCCAGCGCCGCCTGGAGCTGGACGTCCGACAGGAAGGGCGCGCCGCTCTCCAACTGGACGGCCGCCTGGCCGGCGACCTCGGCCGGAACCGCCGGGTTCTGCTCGACCGAGGTCAGGAACGAGCTCGTCAGGGTGGCGATCATGATCGAGCCGGCGAGGGCGGTACCGATCGAGGAGCCGAGATTGGTGACGGCGTTCTGGATGCCGCCGACCTCCGCGCTCTTCTCGTCCGGGACGGCGGACACGGTGACGGCTCCGAGCTGGGAGGCCAGCGCGCCCATCCCGAGCCCGATCAGCAGCAGGGGCACGGTGACGATCTCCGCACCCGCGTCCGCGTCCAGCGCGGCCAGCAGGGCGACGGCGCCCGCGAGCAGGGCGAGGATCCCCAGCCGTACCACCCTGCGCGGTGAGACATCGGGGAACAGACGAGGGATCAGGATCGCGGCGGCCAACAGGGTCAGCGACAGCGGCAGCAGACGGGCGCCGGTCTTCAGCGCGGACAGGCCGAGGGCGACGGACAGGTAGAGCGGGACGACGAAGAACACGCCCATCTGGATGAAGTACTGGAAGAAGAACATCGTCAGGCCGCCGGTGAGCCGGCGGTTGCGGAGCAGTTCCGGATCGACCAGCGGGTCGCCGCGGCGCGCCACCACCCGGGCCTCCCAGTGGAGGAAGAGCCGGATCAGCAGCAGACCGGCCAGCAGCATCCACACGGTGAGCGAGATGCCCAACCAGGCGGGCGCGCCGGGCTTGGGCAGGAACCACCCCCACGCACTGGAGCGCAGCACCCCGTAGACGAAGAGCCCGAGCCCGAGTGCCGAGAGCAGGGTGCCGACCAGGTCGATCCGGGCGCGATCGCCGGGCGGGGCGTCGGCGAGCCGGCGGGCGAACACCAGGATGGCGAACACGAGGGCGACCTCGCCGGCGAAGACCCAGCGCCAGGAGAAGTACGTCGTCGCGACACCGCCGATGAGCGGCCCCAGCGCGATCGCCACGGCTCCCGCCGCGGCGACGAACCCGTAGGCGGCCGGTCTGCGCTCGGCGGCGAAGTTGCCGGCGACCAGCGCCACGATCGCCGGGAGGATGAGCGCCGCCCCGATCCCCTCCAGGAAGGACCAGCCGAACAGGAGTACGGGCAGATTGGGTGCGAGCGCCGTCGTCAGGGATCCGCAGCCGTAGATGACGCAGCCGATCATGAACGCCCGCCGGCGGCCGATCAGCGCCCCGACCTTGCCTCCCGGGATCATGAACATCGCCATCACCAGCGTGTACGCGGTGATCGCGCCCTGGATCCCGGCGACCGTCGTCCCCACGTCGTCCGCCACCGTCGCGATCGAGACGTTCATGACGGAGCTGTCGAGCGCCATCAGGAACTGCCCGGCCGCGAGGGTCGGCAGGACGAGCCCGGTCGCGGCGGACCCGCCGTCAGTGCCTGCTCTGGATGCCATGGGCGGCATCGTCCCAGCGGCCGCGGAGCACGGCCGCGCGACGCACCACGATGTCAGCCGGTTGGCCCGCGACCCGCCGCCCCCGGGACCGGGCGCCGGACGCCGGACGCCGGACGCCGGACGCCCCGCTGCCCGACGCCCGACGCCCCGCGCCCCGCGCCCCGCGCCCCGGCGTCAGACCACGTCCCGTCCTCGCAGCGTCCCCGCGCACAGGGCCCAGATGATGAAGATGTTCACGGCGATCAGGACGATGGCCCAGAACGGGTAGTACGGCAGCCACAGGAAGTTGGCGATCAGGCTCAGCCCGGCGAGAACGACGCCGACGGCGCGCGCCCAGACGGCTCCGGTGAACACCATGACCCCGGCCAGCACGATGACGATGCCGAGAATCAGGTGGATCCAGCCCCAACCCGTCAGGTTGAAGCGGAACACGTAGTCGCTCGTCCGGACGAACAGGTCGTCCTTGGCGATGGCCGCGATCCCTTCGAAGATCGCCATCGTCCCGCCGAAGATCATGAGAACCGCCGCGAGCACGATCCAGCCGGACCGCAGCAGGTGCCCGGAGGAACCGGTGGCGACGCCTGCGGACGGTGGCGGGTTGGCGCCTGCGGCTGGGGGGTTGAGGTTTCCGGCCATGGGGGCCTCCGAACTCTCGGGGAGCGCGCGGGCCCATCGGTCCGGGCCCGACAGCGGCTCCACGTTCCAGCGTTCCACAGCCCTGCCGGACGCGCGCCCCGTGCCGGGAGGCCGACGGCTCGCTCGCCCGGGCACCGTCGGGGTGCGGGGCCCCGCAGCCACCGGCCACCAGTCGTACGGCTGTTCCCGCTGGTGGGCCGGGACGAGCGCGGCTCTGCTGGCGGCGAGCTACAGCCACGTGCGCTCGACTCCAGAGGAAGGGTGGTCTTCGCGGTGGCCGTGGTGACGGCCCTGGGCGCGCTGCTGATCGGGCCCTCCAGAGCCGCCGTCGCGATTCGCACCGCCTGCCGCCGCATGGTGGGGCCCTGCGCGAGGTGCTGTTCGGCCTTCCCGATCCGGGATTTCCTCGACACCGACCCGGGCCCGGGCACCCCCTCCGCCGCCTCCGGTTCCTCCTCGGGCCCGGGCGGCGTCTCCGGCACCGGTCCGCCGGCCGGCGCCTGAACGCCCCGCGCCCGACGCCACCGGGGTCGGCACCGGCACCGAGCCGAGATGCGCGGTGGTACGGGCACTGCTGGAATGGCAGGAGTGGGAGCCGCGGGAGCGGTCCCGCCCGTGCCACCCTCCCGGGCGCGCACCGCCACGGCGTCGGCCGGCAACCTCCGTCCGGTCGACCGGAGAGGAGCCGACGTGAGCGACGAGCTGAACGAGACCGGACCGATCGACTACATCGTCGTGGAGTTCCCCGGCAGCCGGATGACCGGCGAGGGGCTGCCGCTGCTGGTCGACCTCGTCGACCGGGGCATCATCCGCATCCTCGACCTGGTCTTCATCCGCAAGGAGACGGACGGCTCGGTCACCGGGATCGAACTCGCCGACCTCACCGGTGACGGCCAACTTGACCTCGCGGTCTTCGAGGGCGCCTCCTCGGGGCTGCTCGACGAGGAGGACATCGCCAACGCCGGCGCCGTCCTCGCACCCGGCAGCTCCGCCGGCATCCTCGTCTACGAGAACGCCTGGGCCGGTCCCCTCGCCGCCGCCCTCCGGCGCGGTGGAGGACGCCTGGTCGCCGACGGCCGCATCCCCGTCCAGGCGATCCTCGCCTCCCTCGAAGCGGCCGAGGGCAAGGACGGGAGCTGAACCCGCCGGACGGCCGGCAGGCCCGCCCCGGGAGTCGGCCCACCTCGAGAGTCAAGGAGATTCCCATGCCAGGACTTCTTCGCGGCGTCGCCCGTACCGCCGTCGTCGCCGGGACCGCGACCGCGGTCTCCAACCGGGTCTCCCGGCGGCAGGCCGGCCGCTGGGCCCAGCAGGAGGCCGTGCAGGCTCCGGCGCAGCCCGCCCCCCAGCCCGCACCCGCCGCGGCACCGGCCGCCGCGCCCGACGACATGGCCGCCAAACTCGACCAGCTCAAGCAGCTCGGCGAGCTCAAGAACCAAGGTCTGCTCACCGAGGCGGAGTTCGCGGAACAGAAGGCCCGTCTGCTCGGCTCCTGACCGACCGCGACCGGCCCGGGCCGGCGGGCCGGGCCGGCGCCGGCGCCCGGGGCCCGCCCTCGCCGACCCACCGGTGCCACGATGGAGACGAGTCATCCACGTCCGCCGCGACAGGGAGGCGGTCCCATGAGCCGCGAGTACCACTTCCACTGCGAGTACGCCGGCTGCTCGGTCACCGTCGGCGTCCGGCTGGCCGGAACGCGGCAGCTGGAGCTGCTGGTCGACGGCAAGGAGGTCGCGGTCGGCCAGGTCCACGGCCATCACGCCCAGCCGAGTGCGATCAGCACGACGCTGCCCACCGACCCGCCGCTCCCGATCACCGTCGAGGTGGACCTGCCGG
The DNA here is from genome assembly GCF_040655255.1 of Kitasatospora sp. NPDC050463. Lineage (NCBI taxonomy): Bacteria > Bacillati > Actinomycetota > Actinomycetes > Kitasatosporales > Streptomycetaceae > Kitasatospora > Kitasatospora sp. NPDC050463. Next base: position 6,540 of record NZ_JBFAJO010000035.1, on the reverse strand, counting down.
GTGCGGTCAGCGGCGTCCCGGCCGCCACCCTGGTCGACGGCGACACCCGCCTGCCCATGCCCGCCCGGGACGTGCCCCACCGGGCACGGCTGTCCGAGGCCTCCTGGTACAGCTGACGCCCCCGGCCCTGAGGGACCGGGGGCGGGCCACGCGCCGCCGGGTCCGGGCGGGCCGGGCGGCCTGGGCACGGGTCGGGCCAGGTCAGGGCTGGTCCGCCGGCGGAAGCTAGGGTTCGGATGCGGATGGACGATCACCGCCACCGCGCCCGTACCGCCGAAGGGACCCTCGCCATGCCGACCGCACCCGTCACCGGACCCGCCGCCGGACCGTCGCTCGCGCGGTTCGGCCTGGGTACCGCCGCCGTCGGGCGGCCCGGCTACATCACGCTCGGGCGCGACCTCGACCTGCCGGCCGGGCGCAGCGTCGAGGCGCTGCGGGAGCGGACGCACGCCCTGCTCGACGCCGCCTACGCGGCGGGGGTGCGGTACTTCGACACCGCCCGGTCGTACGGCCGGGCCGAGGAGTTCCTCGGCCAGTGGCTCGCGGCCCGGCCCGCCGCCTCCGACGTGGTGGTCGCCAGCAAGTGGGGCTACACCTACACCGCCGACTGGCAGACCTCCGGGGTACCGGTGCACGAGGTCAAGGAGCACTCCACGGCGGTGTTCGACCGTCAGATCGAGGAGACCAGGGCGCTGCTGGGCACGCGGCTGCAGGTGTACCTGGTGCACTCGGTCACCCCCGACAGCCCGGCGCTCACCGACCCCGCCCTGCACGCGCGGCTGGCGGGGCTGGCCGCCGAGGGCGTCCGGATCGGCCTTTCCACCAGCGGCCCGGCGCAGGCCGCCACCGTCCGGACCGCGCTGGAGGTGACGGTGGCGGGCCGGCCGCTGTTCACCGCCGTCCAGTCCACCTGGAACCTGCTGGAGCCGTCCGCCGGGCCGGCCCTGGCCGAGGCGCACGCGGCGGGTTGGCTGGTGGTGGTGAAGGAGGGGATGGCCAACGGGCGCCTCGCCGACCGCAACGCCACCGGCCCCGGCACCGCCGCGCTGCGCGCTCTGGCCGCCAGCACCGGCGCCTCCTGCGACGCGCTCGCCCTGGCCGCGGCCACCGCCCACCCCTGGGCCGACGTGGTGCTCTCCGGGGCGGCCACCCCCGGGCAGCTGGCCTCCAACCTCACCGCCGCCGGGATCGACCTCGCTCCCGCGGAGCTGGCCGCGCTCGCCCCGCTCGCCGAGCCCGCCGAGGAGTACTGGCGCACGCGCGCCGCGCTGCCCTGGGCGTGAGCCGCCGCGGGGCGGCCGGCCACCTCCCGCCCACACCGGTGACCACGGCGTGACCGTGCACCTCGGCCGGGAGGTCCGCGGTCCGATCCGTGAGGGCACCCGCCGTGCCCGAACGGGCAGACCTGACGTTCGGTCGGCGTCGGTCGCACCTCCCCGACCCTCCACCGCCGGTCCCCGGACGCGCTCCGTTCACTCGGCCGCCACCCGGAACGGGGCCCCGACCAGCGCCGACGCGCGACCGGCCGGCCTTTACAACCGCCCCGATGAGCACGATCCGTCCAAGCCGGACCATTTCGTTCGTTCCGCGGGCAATCGGGCGGCGGCCGGCCGTGAAACCTGCCGGCACCCCCGTTCGACGAGTGAGCTGCGTCACTTGACGCTCTTTTCGCACCGGGCTTCACTGCTGGGCGACGGAAGCGGATCGAAGAATTCTGTCGAGTAACCACCGCAAACCGTCGGGTCATTGCACGACTTGTCCGGTTCATCGTCAGACGGAGGTACTGTCATGAAGCTCGTTCACTTCGTGAAGAAGGTCATGCCGGAGAAGAGCCTGAAGGCCTACTCCTGGTACGGCTGGATCTAATCGGGTAGTTCGCCTGCCGGGTCCGTGCCCGGTGAGCCCCGTCTCACCGGGCACGGGCCTTTCACCCTTGGAGTTCACCGATGCCCATGTCCAGCACTGGCAGGAGCGCCCGGGCCACCGTCTTCGCACCACGGATCGAGGAACTTCTCCGCCGGTACCGCGGGGCGGACCTCTTCCGCCTGGAGCCCGACACCATCGGCGTCGCCGGCGCCGACCTGATGGACAGCCTGCTCCGGGGCAGGCCCGCCAACGATTCCGAGCGCCCGACCTTCAAGCCCGTCCAGGGCAGGTCGGTCTCCCGGACGGACGCGTCCGCGCTCATGCAGGCCGTCTCCGCCGACGTCCGAGCCGCCCTGAAGAAACCCCTGGGCGACGAGGTCGACCTCTCCGGGAAATGGCCGCACGTCGCCCACGTCTATCTCCGGGATCTCGTTTTCGGCCGCGAGAGTTTCCGGTTCCGCGTCCTCGTGGACCGCCGGCTGGAACTCACCCCGAAATTGACCTGGGCGGCCGTAGCGGCCGGGACGGCCATGCTCGGAAAACCCGGCACGGAAGTTCCGCTGTCGAATCTGGCGGCCCGCGTGCTGGATGCCGAGAGTTACGACGACCGGCGCTATGCGATGTATCTCTACCGGCGGGTGGCCGCGCCGATCTGTTTCACCGTGTCCGCCCTCGTCACCAATGCGCTCTGGCTGGGATCGCCTTTCGACGACGGTGAGTCGAACCGGGACATCCTGCTGGAGGCGCTCCGGCTGCTGCCACCGTCCTGGAACATCCTGCGGGTGGCCTCCCCCGAGTTCCCCGCCGTGGACGACCGGATCGGCACGCGGGACGACCTCCTGATACTCCCGCTGTTGAGCCATCGCGACCCAAGCCTCTGGGAGGACCCGGATGCCTTCCGCCCGGAACGCTGGGGCGACCTCGATCCCGACGACCAGCCCGGGTACCTCCCGTTCGGCCATGTGAACGAGCGCTGCTGGGGGCGGCACATGGTGATGCCGCTGGCCGAACGGCTCCTCGACATCGTGCGCCGGGACGGTCTCGTGGTGAACCCGGCGCAGACCGTCGGCAGGGTCGAGCTGGACGGCCTGCTCGAAGTCCGCGACGTGCGGCTGGTCCGGCGCTGACCGGCCGGGGCCGGACGGCCGCTCGACCCCGGCCGGCCCCGAGCGGCCGCCGCCTCAGCCTCCGAGCGGGGTGGCCAGGAACCGGTGGAGCGAGGCCGTCACGGCGGTGGCGAAGGCGTCCCCGACCGGCTCGGCGACGCGGTCCAGCGACAGGTAGGGGTTGAGGTCCTCCAGCTCGACCAGGAGGAGGTCACCGTCCCGGGTGCGGCAGGCGTCCACCCGCTGGATGCCGTGGTCCAGGGTGTTCCACTCGATGAACCGCCGGGCGAACCCGAGGTCCGCGTCGGTGGGCCGGTACGGCTCCAGGACCCAGCGCCGATCGGGATCGGGCGCGTGGAGGGCGTACTGGAACTCCTCGTCGACGAAGTAGAACGACACCTCGTAGCGGAAGTCGACGCGCGGCTGGACGAGGATGTCGCCGTACGCGAGGCCGGCCAGCCGGTCCGGGGCTACGAAGGTCAGGCCGATGGAGTCCGCGCCGGCCTTCGGCTTGACGGCGTACTGAGCCGACACGGGCAGCCGGCCGAGGTCCTCGACCCGGTCGACGGTGGGGATCACCGGGTATCCGGCCGCGGTCAGGTCCAGCAGGTACTGCTTGCCGGCCATGTCGCCCCGCCCGGAGAGCGGGTTGTAGACCCGGGTGCCACGCGCCGCGGCCTCGGTCCGGAAGGCCTCGTACTGCTCCTGGTAGTGCAGGACCGGGCCGCTGTTGCGGACCACCACCGCGTCGAAGCCGTCCATCAGCGCGACCGCGTCCAAGGGGTGGCAGAGGGCGATGTCGAAGTCCGCGCGGAGCCGGGCGGACAGCCGGATGTCCTCGTCGCAGTACCGCCGGCCCCGGGCCTGGTAGGCGAGATCGGTCACGAAGAGAACGCTGGGGCGGGCGGGCACGGGGCAACTCCTCGGTCGGTGGCCACCAACCTACCCACCGCCGCCTGCCGACCGGAACCCCCGTCTTCGCTGATCAGCGCGGGTCCGGGGGTCGACGGAGAGATCGTGGGGCCGGCCTCTGTGCGGCGCAGACCGGGCACCCGACCGCCGGGCCGCCGCCGGCGGGACAGGCTGACGCCGGGGCCACGGCAGCGGTCACCACCACCCACCTCCTTGACGAATCCATGACACTGACGGACCATCATGCTGGCGCGCGCGCCGCAGTTCCTCCCCCGTTCCGTCCCTACGGATCCCCCACAGGAGGACAGTCATGCGACTGCCCCGCCGAGGGAAGCCCGCCGCGGTCACCGCCGTCGTGCTGGCCCTCGCACTCGCCTCCCCCCTCACCTCCCAGGCCATCGCCCACCCGGTCACCGCCGCGACGGCCGCCACCGCGGCCGACACCGTCCGGCAGTACGTCCTCGACGGCCCCCGCACCGTCGCCGAACGCACCGCCGTCGCCGCCACCGGCGCGTCCGTCGACGCCGTGCGGACCGATTCGGTGGTGGTCACCGCCACCGCCGCCGAGGTCGACCGCCTGCGCGCGCTCGGCTGGTCCCCCAGCCCGCTGCCGGACCCGACGTACGGAGCCGGGGCCGGCGAACAGAGCGTCGGCGCAGCGGTGTACGACTTCCCGTCCGCCGACTCCGGCTACCACAACTACGCGGAGGCCACCGCCGACATCGACGCCGTCGTGGCCGCGCACCCCGACATCATGAGCAAGCGCGTCATCGGGACCTCCTACGAGGGCCGGGCGATCGTCGCCGTGAAGATCAGCGACAACGTCGGCACCGACGAGAACGAGCCCGAGGTGCTGTTCACCGCCCACCAGCACGCCCGCGAGCACCTCACCGTCGAGATGGCGCTCTACCTGCTGCACGAGTTCGGTGACAAGTACGCCACCGACAGCCGGATCGCGAACGCCGTCAACAGCCGTGAGATCTGGGTGGTCCCCGACGTCAACCCGGACGGCGGCGAGTACGACATCGCCACCGGCCGCTACCGGAGCTGGCGCAAGGACCGCCAGCCCAACGCCGGCAGCAGCAGCACCGGCACCGACCTGAACCGCAACTGGGACTACAAGTGGGGCTGCTGCGGCGGCTCCTCCGGCTCCACCTCCAGCGAGACCTACCGGGGCACCGCCCCCGAGTCCGCCAGGGAGACCAAGGTGGTCGCCGACTTCGTCCGCACCCGGGTGGTCGGCGGCAAGCAGCAGATCACCGCGGCCATCGACTTCCACACCTACAGCCAGCTGGTGCTCTGGCCGTTCGGCTGGACCACCGCCAACACCGCCACCGGGATGACCGCCGACGAGTACAACACCTTCGCCACCTTCGGCAAGACCATGGCCGGCACCAACGGCTACACGCCCGAGCAGTCGAGTGACCTCTACATCACCGACGGCGCGATCGACGACTGGCTGTGGGGCGCGCACCGGATCTTCGCCTACACCTTCGAGATGTACCCCGGCCCGAACGGCAGCAGCGGCTTCTACCCGCCCGACGAGGTGATCGGGCGCGAGACCAGCCGCAACCGCGAGGCAGTGCTGCGGCTGGTGGAAACGGCCGACTGCATGTACCGCGCGATCGGCAAGCAGCAGCAGTACTGCGGCATCGCGACCTGAGCCCGGAATGCGCGCACCGGCCGGAGCCCCCCGGGACTCCGGCCGGTGCCGCGTCCGGTACACGCCCTTCTTTCACTTCCGCCCCACCTGCACTCCGCAGCCGTTCGCGCCGTCGGAGGACCACATTCCTCTGTCAACTCGTCTTGTGGCGTTCAATTTGACGACTCCTCAGGTCAAGGAGCATAGTGAAATATCACATTGCAACGACCTCCCGGATGGACCGGGAGGGCCCCTTCACACAGGAGAAGGCTCCCCATGACTCGCAAGATCCTGACGACGGCCGCCGCTGCGGTCGCCCTGGGAACGGCTCTGGTCGTCGCGGCTCCGGCCGGTGCGGCAACCGCCTCCGGCGCCACCGACGCCCCCACGGTGATCTGCGACAACTACGGCCTGCAGGCCGGTCTGGCGACCAAGATCTGCGCCACGGTGAGCGGAGACAACGTCGAGTTCACCGGCCACATCGGCCTGGCCGGCCCGCCGAGCCCCGGCAGCCCGCTCCCCCGGCCGCAGCAGCTCGAGGTCGTCCTGACCGGCAGCGCCGCCGGCGGACTCACCCTCGGCACGACGCAGCAGACGCTGACCTTCCAGAGCCAGCCGGTGCTGGTCGAGGGCGTCCACGGAGCGGTGGCCTGCGGTTCGACCGTGCACGCCTCGTTCTCCGTCGCCTCCGCCGGATGGCTCGCCAACCCCGTCACCACCGAGATCCCGGTGAACTGCTGACGGAACGGGCAGCGGACAGCGGTGGGAGCCTGCGCTGACGAGCGCGGCCCCACCGCTGTCCGTCCTTCCGGCCTCCGGTACGGGCCGGTCCCCGCCCGGCCGGGCGCACACCCGGCCGGGCAAGCAGAACTACTGCCGCGTCAGGCGGCCTTCGCCCCGACGGGCACCGGTCGCCTGACGCGGCACTAGTGTCCTGCGCCGGAGATCCGTCGGCAGAAGCGGGCGAGGGAGTCGAGGATCTCATCGGCGGTCTTGGTCCAGGTGAACGGCTTG